>CBDVBU010000054.1:0-13607 GCA_965372295.1 uncultured Phycisphaerae bacterium | reverse complement strand
CTGAAAATATGCGCAGATCCCGACGATGCTGCGGAACTAACACAGGAAACGTTTGTCAAAGTAATAGAGAATCTGGATAAATTCGAAGGCAGAAGCGGCTTTTATACCTGGACATTCAGGATAGCCGTAAACCTGACCTTGAATTACTGCCAAAGGAATTCGAAGCTGGCGTTTAGATCGCTCGATGCCGAGCAGCAGCAACAAGACGGCAGCAAGGTTAAACAGGTATTGAAAGATTTTCTTAGCGATGACAGCTCGCCGGATCCTGCGGCCGAAGTGCAGAACAAGGAGCTGTACAGAATAGCGGCCAGAACCCTGATGGGATTGGACGAAACACATAGAGCCGTGATTGTTTTACGGGACATTGAAGGGATGAGTTATGCCCGGATTGCGGAAGTTCTGGATATCGAATTAGGAACTGTAAGGAGTAGATTGAGTCGAGCCAGGAGCAAGATGAGGGATATTTTGGAGGCCATTTTGCGATGAAAGAAAATCCGGATATGAATACAAACGCTTCTAATGAGCGTACTGACGAATTGCTCAATAGTTACATAGATGATGAGTTGACGGCCGAGCAGAAGGCTGAAGTTGAAAGCCTCGTCGATCATAATGCGAAAATAGCACAACGCCTGCGGCAACTACAAAAATGCCGGATATTGGTCGGTTCCATGCCTTATGCCGAAGCACCGGTGAGTGTTTTGGAGGGCGTTAAAGCTTCGCTGGCCGGCAGAGCACTGCCGAGTGAGAAGCAAATGACTTACAACGAACAAGCCGGAAAGAAATATGTGCTTCTTCGCAAAGTTTTAGCTGCCGCCGCCATGATCGCTCTGGCAGCCGTCTTATCGACAGTGATTCACAGATTTGTTCCTCTCCAGAATGCTCCGGAAGAACCAGAAACCCGTATGGTCGCCGCAACGAGTTTCAGCGGAAGGCTCGAACTGAAAACAAGTGCCCTGAATGCTGTCGATGCTTTCATTAAAAGTGCGATTGACGATAACGGTCTGTCTGCTTCCATCAATCCCGAACGCCGGCAGGGGCGACGCATTTATTCGCTCAGTTGCAGCAAAGAAGGCTTAAATTCGCTTTTAGCCGACCTCGATAATATATGGCCCGAGCTTGATTCTGCAACGTTATTTGTTAATACGGAAATTTTTGGCGTTCAGACAGTCGTTGATGCCGTCACGATAGAACAAATAGCTGAGATTGCCGATCAAGATGGTTCCGAACGACGCATCGAGCTGGCAAAGGATTTCGCCGTTTTGAACAATATTGCCGAGCATTTGCCGGACAAGGAGATTCGAGCCGCCATTGAAGCCGGAGACTCGATTCTGACTCAGCAATGGCGAATATTAAAGCCGGTCTTGACCAGCAACCAAAAGACAGATAAAAAGCCGACGGATCGGGTACAAGAGAAGCAAACAGTTCGTCTGACGATTATTTTAGATTGGTAGGGATGCTTGATATACAACAGTGCTGTCTGACGGTCGTTGACGTCCAGGGCAAGCTGGCGCAGTTGATGCACGGCAGGGAAGCTTTGTTTAAGAATATTCAAATCCTCGTCCGCGCCGCTAAAATCCTTGAGATTCCAATCCTATGGTGTCAGCAGTGCCCTGATGCTCTGGGGCCGACGATTCCTGAGATAGCACAACTCCTTAACGATATTGAGCCGATTAACAAATCCGCATTCAGTTGCTGCGGCGTCGAGCAGTTCAACGCCAGATTGAAAATTTTGGCACGAAATCAGGTTCTGCTGTGCGGCATCGAAACACACGTCTGCATCTATCAAACAGCCATTGATTTGCTCCGGCAAAATTTCAACGTCAATGTCATTGCCGACGCCGTCTCTTCAAGAAGCCCAGAAAATAAACAAATCGCAATAAATCGCCTGGCTGCCGAAGGGGCAGATATAAGTTGCACCGAGATGGCACTGTTCGAACTTCTTAAAACCGCCGAACATCCCAAATTCAGACAAATCGCCAAGCTGATAAAATAATCCAGTCCTCTTTTTTTGCATTTTTCCAATCTATTTTGTGCATTATTCACATTAAAATACAGGTTACCAAAATAAACGTGGAAATTTCCGGATTTTTTATTGACAGATTCGACAATTGTCGAATATACTCTATCTATATAGAATAAGGAGATGCAAGAAATGCCAAAGGCAAAAAGAATCAACAAATCCAACCGAAATAAGTCGGCCGTGGAACTCACCGAAGCCGAATGGGACATTATGAAGGTCGTTTGGGACAAGGAGCCCTGTGCAGCAGGCACCGTCCAGGAAACTCTGGCCAAAAGCAGGGACCGCGCCTACAGCACGGTAAAAACCACGATGGACAGGATGGTTGATAAAGGATTTTTGCAAATCGAGAGAATCCGCAACCTTCAGCTTTTCAAATCCTGTGTGAGCGAAGTTGACGCCAAGCGTGGCGAATTCCGCAAGATGCTCAAGCGCGCGTTTGACGGGGCATTGACACCTATGATGCAATTTCTGATCGAGCATGAGGGCCTTTCAAAAGATGAAGCGTCCCAGCTTCGCAAGCTTGTGCAAAAGCAGAAGGCAGAAAGAAAAGGTGCAAAATGAACCAGGCAATTAACACATGTATAACAGGTTTGAACAATATTGGCCGGTGGTTCTGCGACTATGGCACCGGCATATTTATCCAGTCCGGCATACTGATTATATTACTGTTGATAATCGATCTTCTGATGCGAAAGCGTGTAAGAGCGACTTTTAGATATTGGATATGGATGTTAGTGCTCTTAAAACTTATGTTGCCCCCCACATTTTCTTTGCCGACAGGAATTGGCCATTGGTTTGGAGACTACTTACCTGCTCGCTCTTCCATTACGGAGCAAGTTTCAAGTATGGTTCGGCTCGAACCTGCCGGAGCGCCCGCTCCCGAAGATTCTACACTCTCTGCCGAAATACCGCAGATTCACTCGTCTCAAATCAATCCTGAACCAGCCGCTCCAGCGGCCCCTGCTTTTTCAGACTTGGAAGCTCTCACCTGGCAGGCAGTCGTCTTTGTCATCTGGCTCGTGGGCGCAACAGTTCTTTCGGTATTGCTGATTCACCGTATGTTGTTTGTCAGAAGGTTGATCGCCCAAAGTGAGCCTGCGAAGAGCCAATTCATTCAGATGCTGGATCAATGTCGCCAACAGCTTGGTATAAAACGTAAAACCGAACTAAGATTATCAGGCAAATTACAGAGTCCTGCTGTCTGTGGGTTTTTCAGGCCGGTTATTTTAATGCCGGCCGGCCTTCTCGAAAAATTATCGCCCGACAAGCTAAGAGCGGTTTTAATTCACGAGCTAGCCCATATAAAGAGAGGTGATTTATGGATCAACTGTATACAGGCTTTTCTGCAAATCATCTATTTCTACAATCCGTTCGTATGGCTCGCGAATGCGGTTGTTCGCAGGATTCGTGAGCAGGCCGTCGATGAGATGGTCCTTGTCGCACTTGGGGACGGAGCAAAAGATTATAGTAATACTCTAATCGATATTGCCGAGATGACGTTTTTCAAAACGATTCTGAGTCTGCGCCTTATCGGCGTAGTAGAATCAAAAAAAGCCTTAAACAGGAGGATTAGACACATGTTAGATCGACCAATACCGAAAAGTGCAAAGCTGGGGATTGTTGGATTGATTGCAATTTTTATCACTGGGGCAATTTTGCTGCCGATGGCAAAGGCGGAGTCAGGGCCACCGGAATTGGTTATCAAAGGCACTGTTGCCGAAGCTGAAAAAGTTCCGCCAGTCGGCGATTATGCGCTTGAGTTTGACGGAGTTGATGATTTTCTGGAAATCCATGCAAGTAAAAGCTTGCGGCTTGGCAGATATTTCACGATTCAGATGTGGGTTAAGCCGGAGTTTCCTGATACTTCCACACCGGATAAGGACCGCAATTTGCTTTCGAAGGGTGGCTATATCAGTGAGCATCCCGACGAAAAAAGTAACCGAAGGGCGGACGCTTATGGTTTTGGTTTCAAGTTAAGACCCGAAGATAACTCCATGGTCGCGTTAGATATGTCAACAGCCAACGGTGGCATTTATACTTCTACCAATATCTTTTCCTATGAATCGGGCTGGCAGCACCTGGTAATAAGTTCCCGTGAGAATAGTGGGGCATCGGGAGGTATAAATTATATTCATACCAGCCAAGAGGCTTATAAGCCGGCTCCCAAAAGCAATATTATCGTAGGCGGTAAATTTCTGATACCTATGGGCAATTATTTTAAAGGTCAAATCGCTGAATTGCGGATATGGAATCGGGCGTTGAGCTTCGATGAAATCGCTCACTTTAAAACCATAACCCTAACCGGCAACGAGCCGAATCTTGTTGGCTGCTGGATCTTTGAACATGCCGAGGGCCAGCGTGCGATTGATATTAGTCCGTATAAGAACCATGCCCGGCTTGGTTCAACTTATGGCGTAGATAATGCCGACCCCGCCTGGGTGCGGATTAACACCGAGAAAGAAAATGTGAAGAATCCCGATGTGCAGGTTGAAGATAGAGAAGGAGTTGAGAGAAATCGAGTAGGGAATCTATTGCCAGTGTATGAGGTCAACCGCAGCGTGGCAGATTTTCCGGAAAAGGAAGATTTTTCCACACCGGAGGCAGCTTACGCTGCGATTAACCGTGTTTCAGCCAACGGTGAAGATTCCGCCTGGGTTCGTGTCAGCGTTAAGAAACTGGCTGATCGTCTGGCTCTGGAAAAACGCAGAGGCAAAAAGAAAGTGGATCCGGAATGGGCAAGAGTTCTACTAAATGTTCGCATTCTTGAGGTGAGGATTTGGAAGGGAAAATATGCAATGGTAATAGCTGAGTTGCTGCAGGAGTTCTCCTCCAAGAAGATCATAAGCCCGATTGATCTTCGCAGTCTGGAATTTGAAAACGGCCGGTGGCTAAATGCAGGAAACGCGCGAGCCTGGACTATCGAAGAAGGGCGAGCAATATTTACAGAAGCATGCGAATATCGTGAGGGAGAGACCGAAAGAGAATTGATTCGGAACAAAAGAATAAATGAAGTTATGGAGCATCCAGAGGAAATTATAGAAGCAACTCAGCAGCTTTTCGACAAAATTCGCAAAGCTGATTATGAGCATATTCTGAGCTATTACAGCAATGGCAAATGGAAACAAGATGGCTGGAAAAAATTCCCAACACTTGGTTACTACATGGTCCATACAGACTACCCCAGCTTTGCACAATGGTGCTGCGAGACTTTCAGAAAGAAGCCTATTGTATCTGTTGAGCTTGGCGGAGTGTTTATAGGTGATGAGGAAATCTTAGATAGGACGGGATGGCCTACGGTGCCCTATAAACTCACCCTAAAAGATGGCACTATCTTGGATGGTAACCTGGCTTTCGAGTACAATTCCGATGGTGGAAAAGGCCATTGGCACGGAATGGAAGGGATTGACTGGCACTTGCAAAAGTAACGACCTTACGCTGATTCCTTTTTGTCTTTTGTGGCGGATTTGGGTTTTTCGCTGGATTTTGAATCTTTTGCTTTGGTTTCGGTTTTCTTTTTTGTGGTGTCTTTGCTGGTGGTTTTTTTCTCGCTTTCGGCGGCTTTTTTGTAGCTTTCGCTTCTGTAGTCGGTTTGATAGAATCCGGAGCCTTTGAAAATTATTCCGGCCCCGGCGCCGATTAGCCGCTGCACGCTCAGCTTGCCGCATTCCGGGCATTTACGAATGGGCCTGGCCTTTATGCTCTGGAATTGCTCGAACTCATGTTGGCAATTATCACATTTATAGTCGTACGTCGGCATTATCGATTGATTATTTTCTATTGATTATTGATTATTTGTCCTGTTGAGTCTGCTTCTTGCTGTGGCTTTTCTTCCTCAGGTCCTTGCTGCTGGTCTTTTCGTTCAGACGGCAATTTATTGACGATCACCATACTTGGCCGAATGACCCTGCCGTTTAGTCTGTACCCTTTCTGGAATTCTTCCAGCACGGTGTTTTCTTCTTTGTCGGGATCGCTCTGTTGCGTCATCGCCTGGTGCATCGCGGGATCGAATCTCTCGCCTAACGCTTCTATCTGTTCGACGTTATGAGATTTCAGGATGTCGAGCAGTTGGTCGTAAATAATCCGGATACCCTTGACGAGCACATCCACATTCTCCGCCGAGTGTGCATTTTGGAGCGTATGCTCGAAGTTATCCAGGGCCGGCAGCAGCGTTTTTATGATTCTTTCTTTTTCGTAGCCGATCGTATCGGCAATTTGTTTGGGCACCCGCTTTTGGAAATTCGCATAGTCGGCGCTTACACGCTGGAGCTTTGCAAAAAGCTCGTCCTTCTCTGTTCGTAGAGATTCTATTGTATCGTGCTGATCTTCCAATTCGTCTTCCTGCGTCTTACACTCATTTTGATCCGCTTCATGCGAATCATCAGCTTTTGATTTTTCTCTTCTTTTATGCTTCATCAGTGATTACCAAAGTGTTTTTTCAGTTTCTCGAAGAAGCCTACTGATTTTGGAGAAACACGTTTATTCTCGGTTTTAGCGAATTCTCTCAGCATATCTTGTTGTTGCTTGTTCAGTTTCCTTGGTGTTTCGACCGTAATCTGGACGAGTTGGTCGCCTGTTCGATGTGTTCGTATGTCCGGCAGGCCCTGGCCCTTTATTCTGAAAACGCTGCCGTACTGGCTCCCGGGCGGGATTTTCAAACCCTTGGTCCCGTTGATGCTCGGTACGTCAATGGTTGTCCCCAGAGCGGCCTGTGTAAAACTGATGGGGACCACAGCGATCAAGTCATTGCCGTCTCGCTGGAGGAACTCGTGTGGTTTGATCCTTACATAGCAATACAAATCGCCTCTCGGTCCCCCGCTTCGGCCTGGCTCACCTTCACTTACAACTCGAATACCCTGCCCTTCGTGAACGCCGGCCGGGATTTTGATATTGACAGTTCTCTTCTTCGGCATTCTGCCGATGCCTTTGCATTTCTTGCAGGGATTGGTAATAATCCGCCCGCTGCCGCCGCATTGCCCGCATGTCGAGACCATCTGGAAGAAACCGCCGCCCCTTGCGACCTGGCCGGATCCTTTGCAGGCCGGACATCGGCCGGGCGAGCTTCCTTTTGCGCAGCCGGTGCCGCTGCATTCACCGCATAAATCCTGCCGGGTGAATTCAATGGTCTTCTCCGCACCTTTTGCGATGTCGCTCAGTGTCAGCTCGACAGTGGTTTCCAGGTCGTATCCGCGTGCCGGCCCGGCCCGGCGGCCTGTGCGTCTGCCCCGGCCGCCACCGAAGATGCCGCCGAAGAAATCGTCGAAGCCGAACATACTGAAGATATCTTCGACGTTCATGTGGGAGAAGTCATGCATGCCGGAACCGCGAAGACCTTCGTGTCCGAACTGGTCGTAGCGCTGACGCTTGTTAGTATCGCTCAAGACTTCGTAGGCCTCGGCGCACTCTTTGAATTTAGCTTCCGCTTCTTTATCATCAGGATTCTTGTCCGGATGATACTTCATCGCCATGCGCCGATAAGCGCGCTTAATATCATCGGCGGAAGCAGTCTTACCTACGCCTAAAACTTCATAGTAATCCCGTTTGGCCATAATTTCGTTCTGCGTACTGCGTTCTGCGTTCTGCGTTAAAGCGTTTTTATAAGATTTGACGTCATCCTGCAAATATGATCCAAATCTTCGAATAACTTAGATGTTTGACCTTTATCAATGTATCCCAATTCTTCTGCAATAATCGTCTGGGTTTCGAGTTCTGCGCAACTGCCGAGAGAAATATAAAGAAATTGCTTGAACTCGTTATTATGCTGGCGTCGAAATCCCTCTGCGACATTCGATGGTATAGAAATGGCGGAGCGTCTAATTTGTGATGTTAGGCCATATATTTCTGCTTTGGGAAACTCTGAGCTAACCGTGTAAACGTTTTTTACAAGCTCGATTGCAATCTTCCAGATTTTAAGGTCTTTGAAATTGTTTACGCCTTTGGCCATAATGTTTGTCTCAAAAATATGCCAACGATAATAATCGCAGAACGCTGAACGCAGCACACAGCACGTTATCTTACCGATCCGGCTATTGGCTCTTCGTCCTTGTCCTTCAATTCTGTAACCAAGACACTGGTAGTAAGCATCAGTCCTGCTACCGAGGCGGCCATTTCCAGTGCGGTTCGAGCGACTTTTGCCGGGTCGATGATTCCGGCCTTGAACATGTCGACGAATTGGCCAGTATTGGCATCATAGCCGATTTTCTTGCCTTTTTCCAGAAGTTGAGCGACAATTACATCGCCTTTCTCGCCGCAGTTTTCAACGATTTGCATTGTGGGTGTTTTAAGCGCTTCTATAACAATGTCAAAGCCGATTTTCTCCTCGCCCCTGGCTTTAGCTCTGGCTTTTTCTACCTCGGGAATCGCACGGAGGAAAACGACGCCGCCACCTACGACAACGCCCTGCTCGGCTGCGGCCCGCGTGGCGTGCAACGCATCGTCCAGCAGGTCCTTACGTTCTTTCATTTCCGCTTCGGTTGCGGCACCAGCTTTGATTACGGCAACGCCGCCTGTAAGTTTGGCCAGACGCTCCTGCAATTTTTCACGGTCGTAATCACTGGTTGTCTTTTCGATCTGATTGCGGATTTGATCACAACGGGCGGTAACGTCTTTCTTCTTGCCGGCCCCTTCGATAATTGTCGTTGCTTCCTTGTCCACGACGACTTTCTTCGCCTGGCCCAACTGAGACAGTTCGACACTTTCGAGCTTGATGCCCAGGTCTTCGGTGATTACCTGCCCGCCGGTCGAGATGCCGATATCAGCTAACATCGCCTTCCTGCGGTCGCCAAAGCCCGGAGCCTTGACCGCGCAGACTCTTAATATACCCTGCAGACGGTTAATAACAAGGGCCGCCAATGCCTCGCCCTCAACGTCTTCAGAAATAATCAAGAGCGGCTTGCCCACCTGGGCAACTTTTTCAAGCAGCGGGATAATCTCGCGGACGTTCGATATTTTCTTTTCGTGCAGCAGAATATAGGCATCTTCGAAAACCGCTTCGAGCGTATCGGCGTTGGTCATAAAGTAGGGTGATAAATACCCTTTCTCGAACTGCATACCTTCGACGACGCTCAACTCGGTCTCCATCCCTTTGCCCTCTTCGACCTCGATGACGCCTTCTCTGCCAACCGCGTCCATTGCATCAGCCAACTTTTCTCCGACTTCGGAGTCATTGTTTGCACTGATGGTTGCAACCTTTGCAATGTCATCGTGGCCTTTTACAGGAACGCTGACTGACTGGATGAACCCGGTCGCTGTTTCTGTCGCCTTATTGATTCCGCGCTGAATGGCCATCGGGTTTGAGCCGGCAGTAACGTGCCTTAAGCCGCCTACATAGATTGCTTCTGCCAGAATTGTTGAAGTTGTCGTGCCGTCACCGACGACATCCGAAGTCTTGCTGGCAACCTCATTGACCATCTTTGCGCCCATATTCTTGAATGGTTCGGGCAGCTCGATTTCCTTACTGACCGAAACGCCGTCCTTTGTCACCTTCGGGGAGCCCCAGCTTTTTTGCAGGATAACGTTCTTGCCGGTCGGTCCGAGTGTAACCTTAACTGCTTCAGCTAATTGCGACAGGCCGTCTTTGAGCTGTGTTCGTGCCGTATCGTCAAACATTAATTGTTTTGCCATTTTTATTTCCTCTTATCAATTATTGGCTATTGTCGTTTTGCCTTATCCTTTGTGCATCCGATTCTAACCGAATCTCTTATTTTTCAACAATTCCGAGAACTTCACTTTCTCTGAGAATGACATATTTTTCCCTGTCAATCTCGATGTCGCTGCCGACGTATTTTGCGTAGATCACTTCGTCCTTTTTCTTCACCGACATTTTGGCTCGCTTGCCGTCATCGAGCAGTTTGCCCGGACCGATAGCAACGACCTTGCCTATCTGCGGTTTTTCCTGAGCTGCATCCGGCAGAATAATCCCGCCGGCGGTCTTTTCTTCAGCGTCTGATTGCTTGATTACAATTCTATCATCCAGAGGTTTAAGGTTCATAACTCACTCCTTATCTTTTTGTTTCCATTTATTGATTATTTGTTCGTTTTAGATTTCCAGCACGATAACTGTATTAACCGGATCCGCCACCTCAGACGGCACCGTAATAACAACCTTTTCCTTGCTTTGACACCTCACGAGCAGTTTGGCTCGTTTCTTATCAGCTAACAGGTAGGCTTTTTTGACCTTGTTTTTAAGGCCGGGTACTTCAAGCTTGCCGTTTGTCGGCCAATCGAAGACGTGCAGATACAACCTGCCGGGCTTTGCGGTGCATCGGCCCCAGGGGACCTCGCCCAGTGGGCTGGCCGTGGTTCCGTAAATGCTCTCGCTGTTGATCTTCATCCATTCACCAATGGCGGCCAAACGCTCGACGCTGGGGCCGGGAATAAGGCCCTCGGCCGTAGGTCCGACGTTCAGCAGGAAGTTGCCGCCTTTGCTGGCAATATCAACCAGCTTATGAAGCAAATCCTCGCGTGACTTCCAATTATTATCGTAGGACTTAAATCCCCATGTGTCGTTCATGGTCATGCAGGTTTCCCAGTCGACACCCGGCAAACCTGTCGCGGGTATTTCCTGTTCGGGAGTCCCGTAGTCGCCGGCAAATTCATCGCTCTTGCTGAGGCCCCGCATCCCCTGCCGGCCGTTGCCTACGCGGTTGTTAACGATAACATCCGACTGGAGACTAAGGCAGTATTCAAACATGTCCCAGCCCATTTCCCGGGTCCAGTCTTTGACCCATTCGCCGTCGAACCACATTATTCCGAGCGGCCCGTAATTCTGAACCAATTCTTTCAACTGGCCCTTCAGATAGTACTCGACGTAGCGGTCAAAATTCGGATTGGATTTGCTCGTGTCGTTATATTTTGGGTAAAAAGGCGCCTGCGCATCGGGATGGTGCCAGTCCATTATCGAATGATAGAAGCAAAGTTTGATTCCCTGCTTCCGGCATTCCTGAGCCAGCTCGCCCAGGATGTCACGTTTGAACGGCGTGGCATCGATCACATCATAGTCGGTATATTTCGTATCCCACAGGCAAAAGCCGTCGTGATGCTTGCTGGTAATTACTATGTACTTCATCCCTGCATTTTTTGCGATTTGTACCCACTGCTCGGCGTCAAATTTGACCGGATTGAACTGTTTGGTGAGTAGTTCATACTCAGAGACAGGTATTTGGCCTTTCTCCATAATCCATTCACCTATACCCGGCACTTTTTCGCCTTTCCACTCTCCGGCCGGTACTGCATAAAGACCCCAATGGATAAACATGCCGAACCTGGCCTGGCGCCACCATTCCATCCGTTCGTTCTTACTCAGCGTGTTTTTCCCGCCGGGCGAATCGAGAACAGACGTTGCAGCTCCTTCCTGCCGACAGCCCGCAATCAATAGTACGCATATCGCTGCGACCATGATCGCTGGATACATCAGGCGACTGATTGTTCCAGCGCTATAACGTGGCCGGCTTGTCTTCTGTCTCATTGTTTTTGCATCCTTGTTCTATTTAACGTTTTTCTGTCCACTCAAAACCAGGTGGCCCGGGGCAGCGTTGAAACGATTCTCATTTCTCGCCGGCTTACATCATGCCGCCCATACCTCCCATACCGCCCATGCCACCTCCCATGCCGCCCATACCACCCATGCCCGGGTCTCCACCGGCAGGCATTTCCGGCTTATCTGTCGGCTTCTCGGTGACAAGGCAATCGGTTGTCAACAGCAGTCCGGCGATGCTCACGGCGTTTTGCAGGGCAATGCGGGTAACCTTTGCCGGATCAAGTATGCCGGCTTCCAGCATGTCTTCGTATTTGTCCATGTTGGCGTTGTAGCCGAAGCCGCCTTTGCCTTCCATGACGGTGTTGACTACGAGATTCGGAGTCGTCCCGGCGTTGAATGCGATATAGTAACAGGGCATTGAGAGTGCTTTTGCCAGGATATCGGCACCGGTTTGCTCGTCGCCTTTGAGTTTCAGCTTCTTGACGGCATCGATACAGCGAATCAAAGCCACACCACCGCCCGGCACGATTCCCTCTTCAATAGCCGCCCTCGTAGCGTGCAGGGCGTCTTCAATTCGGGCTTTTCTTTCCTTCATTTCCGCTTCGGTTGCCGCCCCGACATTGATTTGTGCAACGCCACCGGTAAGCTTTGCTAACCGTTCCTGAAGCTTCTCGCGATCGTATTCACTGGTTGTAATTTCGATCTCATCTCTTATCTGCTTGATTCTGCCGCTGATGGCTTCCCGGCTGCCCGCTCCTTCGACGATGATTGTGTCATCGTTGTCGATAGTCACTTTTTTGGCCTGACCGAGCTGTTTGATGCTGATGTTCTCCATCTCGATTCCGAGGTCTTTGTAAATCGGCTCCGCCCCTGTCAGTACCGCGATATCCTGCAGCATTGCCTTTCTGCGGTCGCCGTAGCCGGGGGCCTTGACGGCCGACACTTCCAGGATGCCTCTGAGCTTATTGACAACCAAAGTCGCCAACGCTTCGCTCTCGACATCTTCGGCAATGATCAGCAGCGGCTTCTTGGCCTTTGAGACCTTCTCAAGCAGCGGCACAAGCTTGGCCACATTGCTGATTTTTTCCTCGTAAATGAGGATGAATGGTTTTTTCAGCTCGCAGACCATATTATCGGTGTCGGTTGCAAAGTGCGGCGAAAGATAGCCTCGGTCGAACTGCATACCTTCCACGAACTCTACCGTTGTCTCAAAGCTCTTGCCCTCTTCAACGGTGATAACGCCGTCTTTGCCGACACGCTGGAAGGCTTCTGCCATAATCTTGCCGATTTCCACGTCGTTATTGGCGGATACCGAAGCGATATTGATGATATCGTCGGCTTTGGTAATATCGATTGGTTGTGCCAATGACGTGAGCTTCTTGGTTACGACTTCGGCGGCTTTCTGCATGCCGCGGTTCAGCGCCATGGCATCTGCGCCTGCCGCGAGGTTCTTGTAGGCCTCTTTGAACAGTGCTTCGGTCAGAAGCGTAGCGGTTGTTGTGCCGTCACCGGCGATTTTCGAGGTTTTGCTTGCGGCTTCTTTGACCAATTTTGCGCCGAGATTCTCGTTTTTATCGAGAAGATCAATCTCCTCGGCAACGGTTACGCCATCCTTGGTTACGGTTGGGCCGCCCCAGCTCTTATCGATGACGGCGTTTCGGCCTCGCGGGCCTAATGTTGGCTTGACGGCTGCTGCGAGCTTTTCCACGCCGGCCAAAAGCCCCGCTCGCGCTTCAGATTCAAATGCCAATTCTTTAACTGCCATAATTACTTGCCTCCATAAATTGTCTGCTTGATAAAAGATTCAATTGTTAATCCTTTGTTAATTCGTTACTTACGTTGCCATCGTATCCGGCTTATCTGTTCTGGGCCTGCATCTATCGATACAATTCATACAAGACGTGCAAATGATATACCAGTTCTGTGCCGCGATAATGCTATTTTACCTTTCCTTGTGATAAATGCTTTATTGACAAGTAATTATATAACGTTAAAAACGCGATTTCATGCCTTTTTGCCGGATTTCAGCTAACGAGAATATGCCATTTTTGGCATTGATACCGCCCTTCTCACGCCAAGTTGACAGGATGTCTTGAATTGACTATTTTCAAT
>CBDVBU010000053.1:0-13794 GCA_965372295.1 uncultured Phycisphaerae bacterium | reverse complement strand
GGGATCAAAATCAGAACGGCGGGAAACAGTATAAAAGTCACAATCAGGGACACAATCAAACCGACAATCATCATCCAACCGAACGCGATGACCGGCCTGATATCACAAAGAACCAAAGAGCCAAAACCGGCAATCGTGGTCATGACCGTATACACACAGGGCTTGAGCTTCAGCCGGATGGTCTCGAAAATCAGTTCGCGATTCGGGGCTTCCGGCCTCTGGGCAAGGAGTTCCCGATAGCGCACAATCAGATGAACCGTAATTGCCATGGTAATAATCAACTGCAACGAGATGAAGTTGGAGCTTATGACTGTCACCTCCCAGCCCAACCATCCCAGCAGGCCAATCATACAAATCACCGAGACGACACAACAGAGCAACGGAAGCAATATCCAGCGTATTGCCCTGAAGATGATACCCAAGGTCAAAATCAGAAAGAGCAGGACCCCAAAGCCAAACACCTTCAAGTCGTTTTTAATGAAGCCGACCATGTCATCCGCGATCATGCTGACGCCACCAAGAAACAAGTCCGCATCCCGGCGATAATTATCCATGATCATACGTATCGCGACGATATCTTGATGACGCTGCAATCTCATTTTGTCCCGATGTTCTCGGAGCTGCCCATCCACACGCTTCAATTCGGAACGTTCTGCCGCAGCCATCGAACCAAACACTTGTTTCTGCCGCAACGCATTGCGGTGTTCCACCAAACCACGGTAAATCTCATCGTCCGGGAAATTGACCAGCAGCGCCGTCGTCTGCGAATCCGAGCTTAGCAAAAGATCCCGACAAAGTGGACTCTCAGCAAGCTCGGTCCCGGCCTGGTTTATATCAATCCCCGGCGATTCAAGAGTGGGCAGATCGGCACTGATATCTTTAAGTGAAACGGGAGGACTTCCCAGCAGAGGAATATCCAGAATAGAACTCACGGATACGACGTGTTCCAGAGAGTTCAACTCATCTCGAAGGCGAGCTAAGATACTTAGCGTATCCGGCGAAAATAAGGGGCCTTTGGGAGTGTATGTCAGAATCAGAAAGTCGTTCTGTCCGTAGCGAGAGTTGATCTGACGGGCGTACAGCAGGTCTTCGTCATTCTCCAGCACCAGCGTTTCCGCAGAAGCATCCAGCCTGAAATTCCGGCCTTCAAATGCAAGCAGACTTACAACTGCCAGCACGCAAAGAATAACTATCCCGGGATGTTGCAGGACCATCCGGCCGAAAAAAAATGATACGAATGAGTGCTGTCTCGTCATTATATGGACCCAACGCAGCAAACCAAGGTCACTTAGTCGGTGGTTCCTCCAGCCGAGAAAGAAGATCCTCAACAGTGCTCCTGCTGAGGATATCATCAAATTGTGACCGGTAGGTCAAGAGAATGCTAATGCCCTGGATTTCCACATCGTAGACCTTCCAGCGTTTTTCGACCTTGCGAAGCTTGTACAGTATGGCTACCTTTTTGTCCTTGGATTTCAACTCCACCGGGACGAAGACACTCCTTTTGTTCTTAACAGCCGGCTTGAAAAGAACATTTTCATCTGTGTAGGACGAGATTTTCTCACGATACGAGGTCCTCAGCCGTTCAATGAACAGCCGGGTGAATTTCTCGCGTTGTGGCGGGTTCAATTTTGGCCAGTGCTTTCTCCCCAATGCAAGTTTGGCCATCAGCGGGAAATCAAAGATCGAGTTCACGATCTTATTGATTTTCTTTTCTCTCGCATCCTGATCGATTTCTTTATTTTGTAAAACCGTAACGACGGCATCCCACTTGACTCGCAACAGTTCACGTGGGTCATTTGGATAGTTTGGGTCATTCGGATCCTTGCTGTCCGCACTGACACACTGACACGCTATCAGAACAACTAAAATAAAACTCCAAAAGATTCTCATAGTCCACTCCTTACATTGCTTGTGTTTCCATACCTGATACGATTTTACTGTGGGATGAAATATGCTGCAAGCATGAATATGCACTTTTGGCAGCTTTATCTTCTTTAACTGTAAAAAAACTCCCAATTACCGCTATCCAGCCCGACGCTCATACGCCCGATACAGCAGGTCAAGTTCGGCCGTTTTAGCATCATAACTTTGCTGTAGTTCCGCAAGCCGCTGGGGATTCTTGTAGATCATTTCGTCGCCAAAACGTTCTTTCATGCCGGCCAACTCTTGCTCAAGTTCAATTATCAACTCCTCGATCTGTTCGACGGAGTATTTATTAAAGCGTTTAAGCTCTTCGGGCGTTCTGGGCCGGGGCTTGCTCCCGGCGCTGGCAGGCCGGCGCTTTCGAGGGCCGGCAGCACGTGATTCCAGCTTCTGCTGCTGGGTTTCTACCCGCTTACTGACAAGGGATGCATAATATGAATATGCCGGTTTTGCATCGATGAACTCCGTCTTGCCGAGGCAACGAGAGCCTAACTCATCCACGCCGACCACAATTAGTTTATCTACGACACGGTCCAGAAAGTAACGATCATGGCTCACAACAATCATGGTTCCGGTATAATCATCCAGCGCGGCTTCCAGCATCTCCCGGCTGGCAATATCCAGATGGTTAGTAGGCTCATCCATAACCAACACATCGGGATCGGCCAGAACCAACCTGCAAAGCATCAGGCGATTGCGCTGCCCACCGCTCAAATCCCCGCATTGCTTGAATACATCGTCGCCAGTGAATAGAAAAGCGCCCAGCCTATTACGCACCTGCTCCGATGAGAGTTTGGAATTGGCGCCGAGGGCCTCATCCAGAACGCTCATGGAAGCATCCAGAACGTCGCCGTGCTGATCGAGATATCCCACACGGAGATTCTTCCCCATGCGGATGGAGCCTGCCGATGGTTCAAGCTGACCGAGAGCCAGACGCAAAAAAGTGCTCTTACCCGTGCCATTAGGGCCGGTGATACCGATGCGCTGCCCGTTGAGTATATCAAATGTCAGATTCTCAAACAGCGTCAGATATCCAAAGGATTTGCCCAGCCCTTCGCAGCGCAGCACAAGGTCACTCTTACGGTCTGTTTTGCCGAATGAGAAGTTGATTGTTTTCTGGTTAGAAGGCTTGTCCAGAAATCCGGGGTTTTCTTTGAGCAGGCGGTTCAAGCGAGTTTTCCGGCCTCGTGCAGTCTTTCGCATACCTTCCTGATCCTTGTTGCGGGCGATGAAGTCCAGCGTGCGCTCGACCATCTCGACGCGCCTGGTATGTTCCCGCTCCCGTTGCAGCCGTTCGATCTGTCTGGTTTGTACATAGTTGCTGTAATTACCGTTCCAAACGCGGGCCTGCCGGTTTTCAACTTCAACGATCTTGCACGAGACTTTATCCAGTAAGCACCTATCATGACTGATAATGACAACGGCCCCATTGTAGCCGGCCAGGAACTTCTCCAGCCATTCGGTTGCCTGCAGGTCAAGGTGATTGGTCGGCTCATCCAGTAGCAATAGATCGGTATCCAGCATCAAAACCTGGGCCAGACCCAGGCGCGACAACTGGCCGCCGCTGAGGGTCGATGTTTTGACGTAATGCAGCTCAGGTTCGAAACCCAGACCCGCCAAAGTCTTGAGGATGCGAATTTCATAAGCATACCCCCCCGCTATCTCGAAATCGTGGCACAGACGGTCGTATTTCTTCATCATGATCTGCAGTGCCGAACCGCTCAGGCTTTCCATTTCATGAGAAACGTCGTGGATAGTCCGTTGAAGTTTGATCAAATGCTCTACACCGGCATGCATCTCTTCCATAATTGTACAATCGCCGCTGAAGGTAGTCTCCTGTGATAAGTAGCCGATACGCAGTGCCTTCTGCTTGACCACCCTGCCAATATCGGGTTCGATCTCGCCAACGATCAGCCTTAAGATCGTACTTTTTCCTGAACCGTTTGCACCCACCATACCGACTTTTTCGCCCGGATGGAGTTGAAGATTCAACTGATCCAGAACGACTTCCGGGCCGAAAGCCACATGAATGTCAGACAACGTTACGATAGCCATGAATCACGAACTATTTAGTATAACTGAATTATACAAGCCTTAAACAGGGAGTTCGCTCCCAATATTCGCTTGCGAAACCGATTGATTATATTATATCGTGTAGAATAGAAAAACAGAACCCAGAAATGACGACAATAAATCCAGGAGCTGAAACCTGATGGAACAATCTAAAAAGACTCGGATAGCGGTGTTACTTGCAGTTGCCTTGTTGACATGCCTTAATCAATACTCTGCTTGGGCCGGTGATTCACAACCTTATGATAAAGTTCATGCCTTTTACTACCCATGGTACGGAAATCCAAAAACCGACAAATTCCATTATCACTGGAACCATCAGCAATCTGTAAAAGAAGGTGAACCAAAGAACTATCCCGGCGGAGATGACATTGGGGCCGACTTCTATCCGAAGCTGGGCTGTTACAGTTCCAACAGCGATCAGGATTTGGATGCTCACATGCTGATGCTTCACCGGGCAAAGGTCGGCGTGATCTGCACATCATGGTGGGGCAAAGATTCGTACACGGATAAGGTCGTGCCGCGTTTGCTTGACGCCGCAGCCCGGCATAACATCAAAGTGTGTTTTCATATTGAGCCGCTTCCAGGCCGAAACGCTCAGACCACCCGTGACGCCATTGTATATATTATCGATAAGTACGGCTCACATTCGGCCTTCTACCACTACGGCAAAGACAAACCATGCCCCATGTTCTACATCTACGATTCATACCTCACTCCGGCAAAGCAGTGGAAGACAATCCTCTCGCCCGACGGTTCGCAAACCATCCGAAACACCAAATACGATTCGGTCGTCATCGGTCTATGGGTCAAAGAAAACGAACAAGCCTTTATGACCAAAGGTCACTTCGACGGCTACTATACCTATTTCGCAACCAACGGCTTCACGTACGGCTCCACCATCAGGAACTGGCCCAAGCTCGCAGAATGGGCACAGCAAAACGACAAACTGTTCATCCCCTCCATCGGGCCGGGATACATAGATCTGCGTATTCGGCCGTGGAACAACGCCAATACACGAGATCGCCAGAATGGTGCCTACTACGACCGCGAATTCACCGCCGCCATCGCTGTCCGTCCGCCCATCATCAGCATCACCAGCTTCAACGAATGGCACGAAGGCACACAAATCGAACCAGCCGTCCCCAAACAGATCCCGGATTTCAAATACCTCGACTACTCGCCCCACGAATCCGAATACTACCTGGATCGCACTGGTTACTGGGTAGACCGTTATGTCGAATATAGCGATGCTAAGTCCACTAAATATATAATCGTTGTCACAGGCGGCGAACTGCTCTCGGGCGTCTATCCGGACGGGCACACCTACTTTTTAACCCGAACCCTGCGCCCATTGGGTCTGGAATGCATCGGCTCGATGAGTGTAAATGACAAGCAGGCCGATATCAAAGAGGCTCTCCGCTACGCAACGGACAAGGCCGATCTGGTAATCGTAACCGGAGGTCTCGGCCCGACCGACAACGACATCACCCGCGAAGCGCTCTCTGATTTCACGGGAATCTCGCTTAAAGAACACCCCGATGCGCTGCAGGAGATGGCTCGAAGATTCCGCGTTTCACCCGATCAGCTTCGCGCGAATTTACGCCGGCAGACACAGGTACCAACGGAAGGAACCTACTTCAGGAATACCGAAGGCACCGCCGTCGGCCTTGCTTTCGAGCCGGCCGACGCCGTAATCGTGGCGATGCCGGGGCCGCCTCGTGAATTGCAGGCCATGGTTCGCAATGAGTTGGTGCCCTATCTGAGCAGGAGATTCGGCACACAACTGCCAGGCTGCTCATTGATGCTGCGGTTCGTCGGCCTCGGCCAGTCCCAGATCGACCAGTCACTTGGAGATAACGTGCCGCTGGCGCCCGATATCACGGTTTCATCGCAATTCGAAGGCAGCCGGGTGGATTTCACATTTTCGCTGCCCGAAGACACGCCGCAGGACAGGGCGAGACTCTCGGAGCTAAAACAGAAGATTATGAAACACCTGGGTGAATATGTATACGCAGACGACGAAACGTCGCTGGAAGAACACGTCTTTAAGCTGCTGAAAGCACGCGGCGAAACACTGGCTTTGGCGGAAGCAGGCAGCGGCGGGAGTCTGGCTGCGGCATTGAGCAGAGCCGACGGGGCCGGGCAGATATTGGCCGGAGCGTATGTGGCTCCAACCGTGGAGAAACTGTGTCACTTGCTCGGCATAGAGAATGATAGCCGGACCGGTATTACAAAACAACTGGCGAGAGCCACTGCCGATGCGACTTCAAGTCAATGGGCGATTGCCGTCGGCCAGATCCGCCGAGATGAAAACGGTTCCAGCTATGTGGAGGTTACTTTCAAGCTGCCGGACGGCCACCTGGAAAGCCGACAATTTCGACTTCGCGGCACCGGCGAACTGGCCCACTCCAGGTTAAGCACACAACTGCTCGACCAACTAAGGCGGAGATTAAAGTGAGAGATTTATTCATCGTCCGTGATATGGGAGAAATAAAGCGATTTCGCCTTTTCGTATAATACTTTGCCGTTGATAAGCGTCGATTCAACAAATGTTTTGTGATGGAAGGGATGGCCGTCCAGGATGATAATGTCGGCGTCTTTTCCAACCTGTAAGCTGCCCACGCGGTCGGCAACGCCGATGATTTCAGCGGCTGTGATTGTGATTGCTTCCAGCGCTGTCTGCTCGTCGAGTCCGCCGCTTACGGCGAATGCCGCTTCCATAGGCAGGGCCATCATGTCACGCCCCACGACTCCCCAAGTCTCAAAGGAGGTGCTGGTAGGTATGATTGCGAACTTGACGCCGGCTTTTTTCAAAATGGCGGCGTTTTCCATAGTCGAACCGGACGGCCCCGAAATATCTTCGTTCGGACGCCGCTTCTGACGGGGTGTGATAATGACGCGGACATCCCGTTTGGCAATATCTTCGGCTACGATCCAGGCTTCTACGGCATCCGCCAAAACCATCCGGATGCCGAATTCATCTACCAGCTCCAAGGCCGCCAGGATGTCGCCTGTCGTAGAGGCTTGCACTACGGCGGGCACTTCCCGGCGTAATAGCCGGATGTACGCATCAAGCCCGCCGGGTTTCTTGGGCTCTTCGACTTTCTTCTTGTCCTTGGCTTGTTGATATTCCACAAGTTTTCGCAGGTAACTTTGGGCTTTTCGCAGATTCTGCTTAAAGGTGGTTTTACGCAGCCAATCTCTGTTGGAAATCATGACCGGCTGCACGACCGACTCTTTGACCAGCATTTGATCCAAATCTCCGTATGAAGCTTTGATGACTGCTGTCGCTCCTCCGATAGGATTGCTGCCCGATGGCCGACCTGTCGACACCATGGACGTAGTGATACCTGATGCTAATGCCAGAGAAACGCTGAAATCAAACGGGTCGAGAGAATCAGCGATCTTGGTGATATTCCGGTAGCCGATAACACCGAGTTCGGCGCCGATTGTGACTAAGCCGGGCATAACAATTTTTCCACGGGCGTCAATCACTTTGGCTTTTTTCGGAATTTCGATATTTTGTCCGATGTCGGATATTTTTCCGTCCTTGATAAGAATCGTTCCGTTCTTAATAATCCCACCGGTGATTGTGTAGAGGTCCCCGCCTCGAATTGCGGTAACCTCCTCGGCTGCAGAGAGCGGCGAGATGACAAACATTAGTGATATCGCCGGTGCGAACAACAGCATAGGCATAATATAACATATATGTTTTTTACTCATCGATGGTTTCTCCCAACGGAGCTTCATGAACGATCTTGCCTTCGATCATCACCTTGTCGATTGTAGTTCCGACGTCCAGTGGATCGCCGCTTAGAATCAGAAGATTTGCATCCTTGCCGACTTGAAGACTCCCCAGCCGGTAGTCAATCCCCAGCATCTCAGCCGGATGGATGGTGATTGCTTTTTTGGCGATTTCCCTGTTCAATCCGGATTTTACCAGTTCAGCTATTTTTCTCAGGAAGTCCTCGTGTCCGGCAACGCTGTCGAATTCCGGCCTTAATGCAATTTTAATCTCGGCTTCCGCCAGCATTCTGGGCACGTTAATGCGAGTGCGAGTATTCCTCTCGAATTCGATCTGGGCAGGAAGGATCACAGGGATTTTCTTTTTTGTTAGCTCTTTTGTGACCAGATACGTCTCATTGCCTTCGACCAAAACCAATTTCATCTTGTTATATGGTTCGAGCAGTTTTAACAAATGCAGAATTTCACCGGGTGAATTGCATAAAGCAAAAATCGGCACCTTGCCCTGCAGTGCATTGACGAGTGGCCGGATCTTCGGATCAGTGGAACTCATCTTGCTTTTTGCGGAATCCAGCGCAGACTTGATAATATTTTTGACTTTATCATTCGCCTGGAAATGAATCATCACAAATCCGGATTCGGCAACGATCATATCTTCGGGTTTTTGACCGGTCGGCCGTACTATGGCTCCCTGTCCGGCGATACCCGTACCAGATGACCTTCCGCCGAATAAATAACCAGAGCCGGGGAGCAATCCTATGGTTGTGAATCCAGCTCCGAGGATGCGTTTGTATTGGTCCTGATGAGGATACAATTCATCGACGACCCGGTAGTGTGGATTGGACGCCGGACCACCGGTCGCCGGTCGTGATAGCCCGATTCGCGATGATGGATTTACAAGGCCGGGAAAGATTGTCTTGTCAGGCACATCGATGACATCGGCAGCTTCGGGAATCTCAATGTCGTTTCCAATTGCTTTAATCTTGCCGTCGGCTATGACTATGACACCATTTTCAATCACGCCGGAGGTGACGGTATCGACCCGGTCGGCCTTAATAGCGATTAACTCTTCGGCTCCGGCACAGACCGAAAGGGCTCCGATCAATATACAAAACAGGACGTAGTAACGAATATTTCTCATCCTTATTATTCCTTTTCACGAGGAGTTGCTTTTCCCTGGACGACCAAATCGACCCCTTTTCGCTGATAAACTATTTTGCCGTTGATAAGAACCATATCAACCGGGTTAGTATGGTCGAGCAGGCTGCCTTTTTTTATGGCAATGTCGGCGTCTTTACCCACTTCGAGAGAACCGACACGGTCGTCGATGCCGAGGGCACGGGCTGAATTGATGGTAATGCCCTTCAAAGCCTCCCGGTCATCAAGCCCGTAGTGGGCTGACATCGAAGCCTGAAACGATAGCTCCTCCTGCGGAGCGATCCATGAACTCCAGCCGACTGCGTCGGTATTGATCGACAGCTCCTTGACGCCGGCTTTTTTATATTCGGCCCCCATTCCGTGAAAACGACCGTCGTAAGTCGGTCGGGAGAATTCTATGACTCGCGGGCCGATATTGATAAAGACACCATCGCGCTTCGCCGCTTCCTTACCTACGATGTACCCACCGTATGCAGTGTGCGTGGGAATGACGTTCAGATTGTTTTCATCACTAAACATGCGAATCGTCTGCATGACACCCCAGCCCGAGTAGGTGTGTACGATCGCTGGTATTTCGCCGTTGAAGGCTTTCCGCATCTTTTCCAGCTCCAGCTTGTATTTGGGCTTTTCCTTTCGCTCGCCTCGTTCATACGCCCGCCATGCATCGGTATATTCTTTCGCCTGTTTGAGGATCTGCCTCATAAGCCAGGACATCCCCATTCTTGTGGCGCCCAAATCGCCGGCTCGGCGCTCGGGATTGAAAGCCTGTGTCATTTTCATCGCGCCGTACTCGCGAAAAATCATCTTCTCCGGGTCGGACGGATCGAGCTTTATAATCACACTGAAGCCTGCCAGGTTTGTCCCGCTTCCGGGCATTGTATTGACTGTAGTCACGCCTCCTGTCACGCCCTTTTCAATGCCGATGTCTTCGGGATTGACGCTGTCGGCAATCTTCAGTTCGGGATTGATCGGCGTGACCATGTCATTGAATCCGCCTTCGACACCGATGTGCGTGTGGGCCTCGACAATACCGGGTGTGACCCATCTGTCCGAAGCATCGATCAAAGTATATCCTTCCGGGATTTGAATGCTCGATGCCGGCCCAAGAGCCTCGATCTTTTCGTTGCTGATCAGAATAATGCCGTTGTTGATAACACCTTTGCCGACGACAAATTCCTTGCCCGGCGCCATCGTTAAAATCTTGCCGGCCCTTATCGCATACGTCTTCGGCGCACCTTCAGCAACAGCGCCAAACTGAAACACGCACAAGATAATTGCAATCCTTGAGTCTATTTTCATTCTTCTCTTTCGAAAACAATCTGTCCGTTTACAAAAACTTTTTCCACCCGGCTTCGAAAATCAAAAGGCTCGCCGGATAGTATGACCAGATCGGCGTCTTTACCCTCGTCGATACTTCCGATACGGTCGTCCACGTGCAGCAGTTCGGCCGGATAGATGGTAACGGCTCGAAACGCGTTGTCTTCATCCATCCCGTACCGGACGGCGTAAGCCGCATTCATCGGTAAATACTGAGTCCCCGATGTGGCGCTTGTATGCAGAGCAACGCGGAGCCTGCTTCGTGTCAGCAGGTCGGCATTGTTGATCGTTTTTCCCTTTTCGTACCGGAGGATATCAGGACCGATAGCAACTCCAACGTTGTATTTTCTCAACTCGTCCGTGACTCGGAAGCCGTCGCCACCGCCAAGAATGATAACATCGAGGTTATATTCGTCTCGAAAGACTTTCAGCGTATTGCGTATTTCGTCGGCCCGGTCGGCATGCACAAGTGCCGGCATCTTGCGCTTGAAGAGTCCCCTCATCAACTCAAGGTTTGTATCTCGCCGTGGGCGTTCCGGCTCCTTGAGGGCATCTTCCTCGTTCAACTCCTTATCGTTGTCCTTTTCTTTGTCCTTTTCGTATTGCCGGCGGCGTTCGTATTCCTCGTACGCACGTTCATATTGGTCCCACTTCTCGGCATATTCCTTTGCCCTTTTCAGAAGCTTGCGTGCCTGCCAAACTTGTGTCATTTTTGCGCTCGAACCAAGCATCGAGAATTTTACGGCGGCGTATTCTTTGACAATCATATCCTTAGCGCGGTCGCCGGTGAGCTTGATGAGAGCGGCATTCCCGCTGACAAGTCCGCCGGTCTCCGGGGCCAAAAGGATCGAAGTGACTCCCGAGCGCAAAACATCCCGGAAACCTTCATCGTTCGGTTTGATGGCATTGATGATGCTCACATGACTTACGCTGCCCGAACCGCTCGTCGGCAACGCCGGATTCATTCTAACGGGCTCACTTTCCCAGTGCAGCCCAAGATGAGAATGGATGTCGATCATGCCGGGTATGACAACACTTTCAGCCGCATCGATAACTGTCGCCTGTTCCGGGATATCTTTCGGCTCGCCTACGTAAGCGATTTTATCATCCTTAATGAGAATCAGGCCATCGGTAATTGTCCCGCGGCTTGCAGTTAAGATTTTGCCGGCACGAATTGCCGTGATAGATTCTTTTTCTGCGTGTTCGTTTTCCGGTTCCGCTTCCGAACGCGTGTAGACGACCTTGCCGTCGATAAGTGTTTTGTCAACAGTAGCCTGAACGTCAAACGGCTCGGACGTCAGTATGACCAGATCCGCATCCTTGCCCTTTTCTATGCTCCCTGTGCGCTCGGCAATTCCAAGGATTTCAGCGGGCGTAATTGTAATCGCTCTGAGCGCTTCTTCCGGCGATAATCCCTGGCTGACAGCGTAGCCCGCAATAAATTGCAGGTCGCCGATTGCCTGGTCGGTCGGTGCCGAAATCGCGAATTTAATGCCCGCTTCGGCCAGGAACCTTGCATTTGCGGGATTTACGCGCCCGAGCATGATATCCCGGGTGTCGTCTTTCTGATACTGCCGGCCGGGCTCAAAAGCCCCGGTGACAACCACAGGCGCATCGCTCCATTTAATCTGGTTTATGACGTTGTATGCTTCCGTGCCGCCTTCGATGATAAGCCTGAGATTGAAGACCTCGCTGAATAGGATTGCGCTGCGGATATCCTGGGCGTTATGGCAATTGATCCGGACCGGCAGTTTGCGTGTTAAAACCGGCAGCAGCGATTCCATTTTCCAGTCTATTTTTCGCGGGCGATCTTTCAAGTACTGCTGGGCCTGCCCGAAGACGCTTCGCAGGACAGCCAGTTCGCCCATCCGCGTCGTCGGTAACTGTTTTTCCTGCGGCACCATGGGATGGCATGGATCCGGCGGAACCGGTGGATTCCAGAGTGCCGGCGGATTCTTCGGCAATTCCCCGATTGTGATGCGAAGCGCCGAACTGTCTTTAAGGCGGCGTTTGGCAACCGAATCGCCCGCAAGCTTTACCACCGAGCCAAGGCCGCTCACCAATCGCCTTTGGCCCGGCGAAACATAAACCGTTGTCACGCCTCCCGCCAGCATGCGTCTATATTTGCCGTAGAAGTTGAAGGCATCGACGGCTCGAATGTCCGGCGTCACCGACTCCTCGTCGTCCCTGGTTGGCTCCGCGAGCGTTGTAAAGGCATCGATGAGTCCCGGAATGACCACCTTATCCTTAGCATCGATAACTTCAGCCCCTTCGGGTATTGCAAGGTCCTTTCCCACGGCTTCTATCTTGCCATCTCGAATCAGAACTATGCCGTCCCGAATAGGCGCAGAACTGACCGGATAAATCGTGCCCGCCTTAATAGCGACGACTGATGTCTCCTCGGCTGTAGCGCCCCGAACGAGCAACATAGCAATGAGAACTGAAATCGCAGTCACATGAAATTTCTTTCCAATGCTGAAATGTCTATAGCGTATATTCATGGCTAAGGCTCATCCTTGTCTCTCACCCAATCAGGCCCTTAATCGCTTAATCAGTGTCTTTCGGTTCCTGCATTTCTATCGGCGGTTCCAGCAGCTTTTTCAACCGCTCATCTTTTGCCCGTTCATAGACAATCTCACCGGCAATCATGACCTGATCTACCCAGCTTTGGGCATCCAGCGGGTCACCCGTCAAAAAGAGCAGAGTTGCCTCTTTATCTGTTTCGATGCTTCCGAGGCGGTTATCGACACCGATGAACTTCGCGGGATAAAGCGTGATGGATTTCAAGGCCTCGATTCGTTTCATTCCATGCTTGACCGCTGTTGCCGCCTGATACCAGAGATAGCGTCTGCCGTATTGCGAAGTATCGGTTTGAAAAGCGAATTTTACGCCGGCCTTGTGGAAAATCATCGGGATAACTTTCATCTCTTCTTCATTCGTCTGCTCGTTTGTTTCCCAGACGATAAGCTGAGAATCCAAAACGACAGGGAGCTTGCTTTTAGCGATCAGGCCGGCGGCTTTATAGCAATCCGGAGCCAGTACCAATACAGTGTTTAGTTCATGTGTTTTCTGTATCTCAATTGCTTTTGGCACATCGGCGGCCCGGTCACAATAGATAAATGCCGTGAGCTTTTTGTTCAGAAGATCGACCATCGACTGTTTGGTCACGTCGATTTCTTCATCGAAAGGCTTTTTCTCCTCTTCAGCATCCGCCTTTCGCTGCTCGTATTCTTCAAGGTAATCTTTTAGGTCCGAGACATATCTTCTGAATCGCTGCATGTGCCCCATACGGCTGGTGTTTCGGCTCGGTCGTAATGAAATTTTCAAACCCGTGTAACGTTTAATAAGCATCGCTTCGACGGTTCGGCCGTAAGGTTTGACGATAGTTCCCGTGCCGCCCAGCAGCGTATTGTTGCCGGGCAGGACGAGCATTGCCACGACTCCGTCGCGCAGCGAATCTTCGAAGAAGGTGCTGATTGGGTCGATTGAATCGAACGTCGAAATAAAAGGCACTTCCGGCATGTTCTCATTTGCCCGATCCAGGCCGCTTGATGTGTGAGCCATCACGAAGCCGGGCAT
>CBDVBU010000052.1:0-13916 GCA_965372295.1 uncultured Phycisphaerae bacterium | reverse complement strand
CGCCATGCTTTACCAGCAGCGCGACCCACGGACCGGAATCCGGCGGGCGCAGGGTGACGCTCTGGGCGGACTTGAGTATCTGCTGTTTTTCCCACTTGCTGGTAGATACCTCCAACCAGCGGATTGTGGCTGGTTCCTTGAGCAGGCCGATGTCCAGCACGACCTCACCGCCGTCCGGGAAATAGACCGCGTACTCCTTACCCGGGTTTGCCAGGCAATAGGCTTCGTTGGGCTTTCTGTCCGAAAGCAAATCGTTGTGGGCCGCGCACGTGAAGATGTCCATCTCGTTGGTCAGCATCCGCAGGCTCTCGATGTTCGCTTGCGCCTTTTTGCCAAGTCCCAGCCCCGCAGGTGGACGATGGAACCTTGCGGATGCCATTCCACCAAAAATATTTCGCCAGAACCGTTCGACGCCGTCCACATCCGCGCGAAACCATCGTTCCGGGCCGGTATCGGCACCGTAGATTTTCACGTTCGTCAGCGGGCGGACGTTATCATCGACCCGCGAGAGTTGAAGCCGCAGGCTGTCCCAGTGCCGTTGTCCTCGCTTATGGCTGTTCTGGGAGACGTCCACGAAGGAATAGGTCTCCGGGTGGTCGAATGTCGCGTGCGGTATTGGCGGGTTTTTGTCCAGGTGATCGTACCACATCTCCGTTGTCTGAACGACAACGCCGGCCTGTTTGGCCTTAGTTTTTACATATTCCGACCAGTATTTCCCCCACTGCGGCGTTACCGATGTTTCGTTGTCCATACAGTAGAGCACATGACCAAACGTAAGCGAGTAGGAAAGCACCTTGTCGACGAATCGTCGCTGATATTTCAGCACCGTTTGCTGGTTCCTTTCCGCCGGCACCGACCAGAAGAAACTGTTTTCGCAGTAGCCGGGACGGCTGTTGACCTGCCTGGGCAACCCCGTCTCCTCAGCGGTATAGTTGAGATTATTCTTCGGGTGGAACGGATTCTGCTGCCAGCGCATGTCGGGTTTGAAGTCGTACGTTGCCCAGATCTCGATCTGCACGATGATGTCACGCACCGAGGTTGCTTTGAGGAATTCCTCGAATCTCCGCCAGTACTCTTCATTCCACTGGTCCAGATTGTATTTTCCGTCAACTCGCGCAAACGGCCAGACGTTGCCTTCGCCCCGGCTGCTCATGGTGCAACGGACATAGTTGCCGCCGACTGACTTGAGCAGATGTAACTGCTCGATTAACCGCGCGCCGGTCCATTGAAACAGGTTGTCGTCATCCGACCCGCCCAGAAGCAGCACGGGCTTACCCTTGTATTGCCAGTATCGAGGATTGTTTTGGTATATCTGAATCCCATTATTTCCCATTTCTGTCTGCTCAGAGATTGCGGCAGGTGCAGCAAATCCTCCAATCGCCAGAAATAGAAGAATTATCAGGTTAATCTTATTGTTGATCATCTGCCTTGTTCTCCTTCTCTCGCAAACTGCGAGCGGTTTGTGGACTGTATTCCGGGATATTCGATTTGAGAAGTTTTCCTGTGTCGGGATCAAAGTGTATTTCCTCCATCACGGCCTTTCCGTCGGCATAAGAGAGATGCACCTTGAGCAGACCAAGACTAACATGGTATTCCACCCGTACCCAACGTATCCTTTCCCAATCCCCATTGATTTTCTTGAATACTTCGACTGCATCTACGGCGCTGCCTGCAATGGAATCGGCTTTCATCATGTAGTCCGCCCGGTCCGGCCAGCTCCATATTACGCCGCTGCCGTTCTCAAGAATGGTAAGCTGGAATCCCACACGACCTTCCTTGTCTTCGCATGAACATGTTTCTCCTCGCTCGAAGATTTTACTTGTAATGTTCCTTCCATCGTTTACATGGAATTCATTGTGCAGGATACTGCCTTCAGGGTCAAGTCGAAAGTGCGTCGCCTGAGTTGAAAGCCAGCCGGGCCAGACCAGAAGTATATGGAAGTGAGGGGGGTGATCCACATGCCCGTGCGGGAAATTGGTCTCAAACCCGTAAAGTCCCACGCTGCCGACAAAACCCGGGTCGGGAGCTTCTGCCAGCCCCATATCGAAACATACTTCACGAGCAGCCAGCAGGTAATTGAGTTGAGCCTGAATCTCATTTGCCGGCCATCTGCCCGTGCGGTATTTTCCGGCCCGCCGGATTATCCAATTATGAAAGAGGATCAAATTGACGTTTTTCCCATAGTCTATGCTGGTTATTGTTTTCACAGGGGCACCATTGTTTTGGGCAAGCCGAAATCGCACGCCTTCAGATGTTCTGGTAGTGTTTCCGTCTGCCCCAAGCACCCGCTCAATCTCAACACCCGGCCATTTCACTTCCACTTCAGGAGGGGGCAGTCCTGCTTCGGTTTCAAGGGTAAAAAAGAACTCTCGCGCATTCCGGCCTGTATAGCCTTCATCCTGAACAAGCCGCCATTTCTCCGGGCTTGTGAGCACCAGGACCTGAGGCGCAGGGGCAGGCCCCAATGAGGCTTTAATCAAACTGGCCCCTGCACGCCGGGAACCAATCTTCACCTTTTGTGACGTGGAAACCGGGCCGATCCACACTGCCCAGTGTCCCGTCCCCGGCGGCGAAAGAATGACCGTACCGCCGCCTTCCAGCATTTCTTCCTTTGCCCATTGGCTCTGAGCTATGTCAAGCCATCCTGCCTTCATTCTGCCTTGCACCGCGCTGAGATCGAGAGCGACTGGATCGCCATTTGGAAAATAGACCGCGTATTCTTTGCCAGGGTTTGCAATGACATAGGCTCCGTTTTCCTTACGGTTGGACAGCAAGTCATTGTGCGGTTCGCAGGTGAAAACATCCATTTTACCTGTGAGCATCCTCATGCTTTTGATATGCGCCCGTGCCTTTTCTGTCAGTCCCAGGCCCGAAGTCGGACGATGGAACCGACTGGACGCCATGCCGCCGAATATCTGTCGCCAGAAGCGTTCGAGACCGTCTCGATCCCGCCCGTAACGACCGCCGACGCCATCGCGCGCGCCGGGAGGCGCAATGCGGTATGGCTCATCTGATCCGTAAATCTTGACGCTGTTGATCGGGCGGATCGGCGTCAGATAAGCCCGCACCTTTTCGATATTGTCCCAGTGCTTCTGACCGCGATTGTGGTTGTTTTGCGAGATATCACAGAAAGAGTATGTCTCAGGGTGATCGTAGGTTCTCTTGTGAAGGTCGTCCATGAGGTCGTAGGCGGCCCACATCTCCGTGGTGTGCGTTACGGCGCCGGCTTCTGCCGCCTTTTTCCTTATGTAATTCGACCAGTAGGCCCCCCACTCGGACGATTCGTTCGTTTCGTTATCCATGCAGTAGAGCACGTTCCCGTATTGCAGGGAAATGGAGAGCATCTTGTCCACCTGCGCCTGCTGATAGCGCAGTACCACCCGATTGTTTTCCAGTGCCGGCACCGAGCGGAAGAACGCACTCTCTCGCTTGCCTGGGTGAGTCTTGATTGTTTCCTTCAGACCGGATTCTTCGACAGTGTAGTTGATGTTGTTCTTTGGATTGTAGGGGTTGCGATTCCAGTTGTCACGGGCGAAGTCGAACCTGTCCCAAAGCTCGATCTGGACGATGATTTCGCGTTCGGTCGTCAATTTCAGCATGTTCTCAAAGCGACGCCAGTACTCGACGTTTGGTTTATTGAGGTCGTATACGCTGCCCTCTTTTGCAAAGGGCCACACGTTGCCCTCGTCGCGTGAACTCATGGTATTGCGGACATAGTTGCCGCCAACGGATTCCAGGAGATCGAGGTGTTCTTCGAGTTCCGGTATCTGGAACAGGTTATCCTCTACCGACCCGCCCAGAAGCAGCACAGGCTTGCCCTTGTATTGCCAGTATCGAGGATTTTCTTTGTAGATTTGGATTCTGTCGTTATCCCTATTCGTCATCCCATAGTCTTCATTCGACAGAGGCACCAATGTAGCTTTGACCAGATTGAATTTGTCGTGGCTGTTAATGCCCTTCCTGGCCCCATCGCCATACACGCTGAATACGCACCACATCGTTATGCCGTCAGTGCTCATCCACTTCTGCGGGAAATCACAATTCAGACCGAAACCGGCTGCCCCCATATTACCCCAGTCGTCATAGTAAGCCACTGTAGTCCAGGGGCCCCACGGTTCAGGCGCATCGAAAATCCCCAGTTGTCCCGGGCCTGTATGGTAACTGGTCAGAATATATCGTTTTATCCCGGGATTGTAGACTACCCCACCCAGACAAGCGCCATTGGAATCTGTGAACACCGGCTGGATTTCTTTGACATCTGATGTCCAGATAGGTTTGCCGTCAGCACCCAGACCTTTGAAGAATTCGTAGGCGGAACGATCTTTCAACTTGCCCCGAGGCACGCGCCCCATATATGTGCTCTTGCCACTCCCCGAGTCGGTGTCCTGCTTAAAGCCGTAGAAGTAAACAAAGCCAGCCAGGTGAGCCGGTACGCCTGTATAATCTCTCCCGAAGTTCAGGAATCTTGACGGTTTGAAATTGCCCTGCCCCTTGGGGAATACCCAGGATGTCTTTGTCCATGTGGCGCCCATATCCTCAGACCATGCCAACGCGAAGTTCACGTCCGGCCACTCCCCATCCTGTAGATTTAGCCTTGCGTAGAGTGTGCCGCGCACTGAGAGTATCCCGCCGCTTTTGCCCTTTTTAGGAAATGAGGTTGGGTTCTCGGAATCCTTGCCACCATTAACGTTGATCCCAACGTAACTTTCTGGCGCTCCTTCGATCCGCGCGAATCCCATACTAACGCGGCCATCTGAGTTCGTCCCGTTGAAGCCGCCGCCGTCACCCCAGGCAGTATAAATGTTGCCGTTCGACGCCCAGGTGACCGGCCATAGGTCACTGCCTGGCGCTGCTGTAGTGTGCGTATCCCAATGCCAGGTGATGCTTTTGATTACTGAGCTGGGTGGGTAGGGGGATCCCGTTGCGCCTGTGGAGGACGCCATCGCAACAACTCCGACCAGCGCTGTCGTCAACACCAAATGTTTCGTTTTTTCCTTTGCAATGCATTTTTGCATAACTCTGTGTCTCCTAACGAGTTTTCGGTTTTTCCTTCACAATATAAAGACCCCAATCTTCATTCCCTGACTTCTTGAAAGTTCGCCGGCCGCCCGTCCAGTCATATTTTTCTTCTTTCGTCCAGGATTGCCCATTAAACGCTTTCCACCGATAGAAGCCTTGCTCAAGTTTTACATCCACGCTCTCGCCTCCCTTTTTCAGGTAAACGATATAGCGTTTTCCGGGATTTGCCAGACACCATCCTCGGTTCACGAGATCATTTCGGCGAGTCGTATCCACAAATTCGACGTTCGAGGTGAACGTTGCCACTTGTCCGGCAGCCTCCAGTGAGCTTAAATAGACCTTCCGCATCTTCTCTGCGCAATTATTCCAGCGTCCTTCCGGACATCCTCCGGCCCAGGGTCTGTGAAAGCCGCTCATCGCTGCCCCTGCCATAAAATACGTGAGGGCGTCACGGCGTTTTTTTCCAACATCGGTTTCATCCGTTCCAATATAATTCTTCAGCATGGTGATTGGTCTGGGAGTATTTTTTGATCGTTTATACCAATCCACTACTGTATCATATTTCGGCAATTTAGACGGTGGATACTTACCACCGGGCAATTGGCTCATGTCGGCGAAGTCAAACCAGTCCCTGGTGAGGATGTCTTCCATGGCGGGGTGAAAAAGAAATTCCACTTTGCCGGAAGAGGCTCGATGCCAGACATGTTCAGGGATGTTCGTATAAAGGAGCCGTACTCCCTTGGATTTTCCGTATTCGTGGACATAGTCTGCCCAGTATTCCACCCATTCCCGGGGCCAGCGATTTTCATTCCCGCAGACATAAAGCACATTTCCCGCCTGCCATGTACAGTCCAGAACTTTTTTTACGAACTTTTTCTGGAACTTCAATATCTCCGGGCGGTTGCCAAGTGCCGGTACGGTACGCACAAAGCTGAATTCGCTGTCGGCGTCCCGGCCATGTTTTCCCACATCGAGGGGGCCGGAATAATTTATATTGTTTTTCGGATTGAACGGAGAAGTTGCCCAGATAGCGTACGTTGACCATATCTCTACTGTCAGGACTATTCCCTTGTCAGCGCAATGCTCACAAAAATCCTGAAAACGATTCCAGAACGGTTCGTTAAAGAGATTGAGATCAAAATTGCCCTGGTCGTTCTTCCGGTAGGCGTCCAGTTGTTCCTGTTTGCCGGTTGCCGGATCATGCCACCAACTTTTATATGTGGAGACCAAGGGATATTTCCGCCCACCATCCTGGTCGGAATCGCTCAGGTACATCTCGATCCGCCAATGATTACAGCCCGCCTCGGCTAACCTGTCAACCGCCTGCTTATAGGGATAGTTCCCCACTCGCGGAAGCATCTCCAGTTCGCGTGCGCCGGTGAGAAAGATAGGCTTTTGTTTGTATTCAAAATAGCGAGGATTTCTTGGTGAAATCCTGATTCTGTCTGATTTTGTCGTCATTTTTTCTTTAATCAGCACCACCCAATGGCCTTTTCCGGGAGGCTTGAGAGCAACTGCGTTTCCACCTTTCAGCGTTTCCTCGTTTGCCCACCGGCTCTTCGCAATATCGAGCCATTTTGCGTTCAGGCGACCTTGAGCCGCTGTTAGATCGATGTCAACCTCAGCGCCACTGGGAAAGTAGACAGCGTACTCTTTGCCGGGATTTGCGGTGGCGTAGGCACCATTTTCCTTCCGGTTAGAGAGCAGATCGTTGTGAGGGGTACACGTGAAGATATCCATTTCATTGGTGAGCATCCGCAGGCTCTTGATATGGGCTTGCGACTTACTACTCAATCCCAGGCCGTAGGGTGGCCGGTGGAAACGGCTGGAGGCCGAGCCGCCCATAATATTCCGCCAGAAACACTCGGTCGCATGGCGATCCGTGGATCCCTTCCAAGTGTTCGTGTCGGCCCCATATATCTTGACATGGTTAATAGGGCGTTGCTCTTCCGCCAGGTAGTGGTGGGCAAACTGAAGATTATCCCAGTTCTGCCGGCCCATTTTGGCGCTATTCTGCGATGCCTCGAAAAACGAAAAGACGTCCGGCCGGTCCAGAGACGCCCGCTGCTGAGGTTTCTTCAGATCGATCTCCCAGTACATCTCGGTAGTCTCTACTTTCCTGTCCGCCGCCGCGGCCTTGTCCTTTATGTACTCCGACCAGTACCAGCCCCACTCGGGCGAAAACTGCGGGTGGATTTCATTCGTCATGCAGTAGAGCACGTGGCCGTACCGGAGCGAATGGGACAATATCTTATCGACGAACTTCTGTTGGTAGGCCAACACAAGACTGTCGTTGTTCAGCATGGGCACTGTGAAGAAGAAATCGTGCGGTACTTTGCCGATGTTGCCATAGGAATCCTTCAGAGTCGTGCCGGACTCGCTGTAGCTGATATTGTTGACCGCACGCCAAGGGTTTTTCTCCCAATGGCCCTTGTTGAAATCGTGAAAGGCCCAGATCTCGATCTGAACAATGATGTCGCGATCCCGGGTGAGCTTCAGCATCCTCTCGAAACGGTTCCAGTACTCATCGTTCCACTGGTTCAGATCGTACTTGCCGTTTGACAATCTTTTGAACGGAAAGACCTCAAAGTCCTTGTTCTTCCTGGAACTCATGGTATTGCGGATATAATTACCGCCTACGCTTGCCAACAGATCCAGATGTTCCTTTAGATCGGGAATCTGAAAGAGATTGTCATCCTTGGTGCCGCCCAGCAGCAGAACCGGCTCGCCCTTGTATTGCCAGTAGCGCGGATTCTGCTTGTACGGCTGAATCCTGTTTTGGTTAGACAGGCTATGGTTCTTCTCCTGGCGGTTGCTCTGGTTCGTGGCATCGTTCTCAACAACGTAGTCCACGGCCTTTGATTCGGCGCAACATAGGACGATGAAAGCGGAAATGCCAAAGAGAATGAGATATCTTCTTAGACCCATCTTGTCAACTCCTTTCACAGTTATCTCCGGGGATCGGCTTTCGATAATGGACCACTCCTCTTCATGAAATAACGGTGGATTAATAATTTGTCTTTTTGTCAGTGCGTAGGTATTCACTTACATTTCTGCCCTTGCGAAGCATTTGGCTCAATTTTTCTATTAATTGTCGGTTCCCCGGCTGATTGACGACATTTCGGTTTTCCCGCGGATCATTTTGGTGATCATACAGTTCTTTTTCGAGCACATCACCATCTTTTATCCATTCGGAGTAGCGGTACCGATCTGTCCTCATTGAATACCCCATAACGCCATGTTCCTTGCGTGGAAACTGGCTGTACGCGGCGTCTTTTAATCTGCGATTGGGGTTTTCCAGCAAAGGTACCATACTGAGTCCCTGACAGTGTTTTGGGATGGGCAATCCGCAAAGCTCGCTGAGTGTGGGATAAATGTCTAGAAACTCGACCAGCGACGAGGTCTTTTTCCCGGCGGTTTTTTGTCCCGGTACGCTTATTATTAGTGGCGCGCGGGTATCCAACTCGAAATTGGTCTTTTTGCTCCATGAATTGTATTCACCCAGTTTCCAGCCGTGATCTCCCCATAGGATAATGATGGTATTCTCGCGTAGCCCCAGACGTTCCAGTTCCCCGATTACCCGTCCGATTTGCGCATCGACATAACTCACGCAGGCGTAGTAGCCGTGGATAAGCGTTCGGGCCTTTTCATCGCTGATATTTTTCTCGTCGGGTATATCATAATAGGCCAGCATCTCTGTCCTTTTGGGGAAAGCCATATCAGGCGTGTTCTCAGGTCTTTTCCGGTTGTTGGCCAGACGAATATCCTCACGTTTGTAGAGGTCCCAGTATTTTTTTGGCGCCACGAATGGGATATGAGGTTTGAGAAAGCCTACTCCCAGAAAGAACGGTTTGTTTTTGATTTGCTGTAAGGTCTGAATGGCTTTCTCGGTGGTTTGTCCGTCGCATGGTATATTATCAGGCACATCGGGCGCTTCCGTTGCCAGACCGCGGACAAAGCAATTCACCCAGTTATCTATGGGTGCGCCGCGTCTTCTGCGACTTTTGGAATAAACCTCACGGGCGACCCTGATTCCTTCGGGCGTATAGTAATAACGAGGCCCCGGCCACCATTCCGGCACACTCCATGACTTGTGGTCGCTGTGGTGCCTGCTTAATATCTCAAACGAGCCGTGATAGATTTTACCGATGGATTGGCTGTGATAGCCGTGGTTTTTGAAATGTTGCGGAATGGTAACGACGTCCGGTACTTTTTTGCGGAAATGGGTGGACAGATCGCACACGCCGGTCCAATCGGGCCGAAGACCTGTCAGCAGGCTCGCGCGCGATGGGGCGCACAATGATTGTTGGCAATACGCTCGTTCGAAGAGCAGTCCCTGCTCAGCCAGCTTATCGATATTGGGCGAGATGATCTGCTTGTTCCCATAGCAGTGGAGTTCCGGCCGAAGATCATCTATAGCTATGAATAACACATTCATTTTGCGACCGGACGAATTATAAATCGGCTTACCCGGAAGTAGCCGCTGCCCCAGAAGAGACAACATTGTTGCCTTACCGGAAATTCCGATAAATTCCCGTCGCGTCAAGTGCTCTTTGATAAACATAATAAGACCTCAATTTTGCAGATAACCTCTTAAGAATACCTAGGGGGGGGACTTTAACCCACGCGCTGGCACTTCTCTTTTTTTCGAGTTGTAAGTCGAATCCCTAAGGGCCGAATTGCGCACCGAGTGCAGTTCGGGATGTCATCAGGCGCGTTCCTTGCGCCATAGCTCCAACCACAATTCCCTTTGATAGGACGACAACTTCTTACCCTTGGAGTTCGTCAGACGCAGTGAAATCGTCACCATTTGCGTCTCCTCTGGCACAGGGGAAAGGTCGACGGTTTCAACCAGAATTGCATTGCCGGCCGGAACGTGCAAGGCTTTGCTTCCGGCAAGCAGATTCTTGTCGCCCGCTTTCACGTTCCACGAGACCTCGCAGTTCTTGAACTCGTGCGGCAGGTCGTTGGCGACCCAGATTTCCATGCAGTTACCGCCCTTCTGGATTTGGAACAATGGAACCAGCGGGCGGTTCAACTTGGCCATTTCATAGTAGGCCTTCTTGGGACAAAGGTTCGAGCTGACAATAGCCTTCGGCCAGAAGCTCGGCAGTGGCTCGGCAAAATAAAACATCATATAACCTGACAATTTCTCTGGTGATATACGAAAGGCGGTTGTCCTTTCGGCTAGGAGCAGCGCCTGATAATTCTGACTGGCTTCAATATACTGCCCCAGATTACGAGGGACCTTGCCATTGAATCCCACCCGCTGTTTCAGATTGGCCTTTTGAACCTGGTAATGCCCTTTCAAGACATCCGCATCGGGCGAATCCGGAACTTCAAATTGCGGTGGAAAAATCCTCTTCATTGTTTCATAGGAATCCAGAGCCTCGGCGCCGAACTCACCCACAGTCAATTTACCGTCAATTGTTATGGTCTCTTTGGGCCTGAGATTGCTTAGCTTGTCTATTTTTTTGGCCAGATTCCACACTACCCCCGGATTGCCGTACCAGCCTTCGTAACTATGGTAATCCGTTACAAGATTTTTTGAATATTCTTTGGGAAGTATTGTTTTTCTAAGACCGCTGACAGGCATGAGGATTCGCTCCGGATCGACCTTGAGCACTTCTTCCACCATTCTCTTCACGATATGCGTACTTAGTGTAATTTCGTTCCCGAAGTTAAGTATAACCACTCCCGGATTGTTATAGCACTCTCTTGCAATGGGCTTGGCTGTGGCGAGCCATTCCTCCGGCGAGGTACGTCCGATTCTACTGTTGCCGTAACCTTGGTCCTGCTCCGACATAATCCCTAGCCGGTCCAGATATTCCCGCACCTCTGGAAAATTCACATGTTGAGTTGCTCTAATCATGTTGAAATTGGCCAGCTTCAACATCAGCAGGCAATTGACAATCTTGTCGTTCTGCCCCCAGTACCACCATAGATTAAGACCATTGGTATTCGCCCCGCGCAGGAATATAGGTTTGCCGTTCAGGTATAATGTACCTTGTGTAACACCGGTTTTTTTGCTTTCTTCCGCAGAGGTTACGGTAAAGGACCGGCAACCGAAAAGGACGTCCTTGCCGTCGATGATTCTGTCGCGGTCTTTTAATATCACCCGGCAGCAATATAGATAAGGATTCCGGCACGACCATAGTTTCATCCCGGAAACTGGAACTGTGATTTCATATTCGATGATACCGGAGCGCAATTTTTTCCCGACTGTTTTTTGAAAAGACCTGCCGTCGAAATTCTCTGGTATTATCTGAACCTCTATAGACGCCTCACGGTTTATCTTGGTATTTATCTCCATTTTTACTCTGACGGTATTCTTCTGCACTTTGGCCCGGGCAAATACCGCCGCGATGCAAGCCTCGCCGCAAGACTCTAAATATACTTCACGAACCAGTCCTCCCCCTCCGCCGCCGTGGCCTGCTATACCCTGCGGACCAGCCGAACCATAGGCGCCTGTCGGACTGAGCAGAAACTCTTTCCGGTTGTTACGCGTATAACGTAAAAGTTTGGACTCCGGTGCAGGGAACGGCCCCCATGCGGCCACCGGTTCTCCATAACCCGGCCCGTCAATAACTCGAACCGCCAGGACATTGTCCTTCTCCAGAAGTTCTGTAATATCAAAGCGAAACGGCTCATAGTAGGTTATATGTGATCCGACGAACTTCCCATTCACCCACACCTGCGCCCGCCAGTCCACCCCTTCGAATACCAGAAACAACCGTTTGCCCTTCTTTACAACCGGAGCTGAAAATGAAGTGCGATACCATCCAATAGAGGTTGCCGCTTTTCTGGCCTTTGGTATTTTTGGGTCGGTGTGTGGGAATTGTCGATACCGCCACTCCGGCACGTCAACCTTTTCCCATGAACTGTCGTCATAATCCTTCATGTACCATTTTCTAGGCTGAGGTATATCTCTTCCCTTAACATATTCTTCTCTACTCAGCCCGAATGGTTCCACTTCATAGGCAAAACACCATTTCCCGGCAACCGGAACTTGCTTGCGAACATCCAACGCCATGGGCAGACTTCTCAAGAACGGTTGATAGGCCCGCCGTATCTTCGCCAGTTCGGCCTGCATCGACTCATAGGAATCGAACGCTCCCGGCGTGTAGACCTCTGACGGTTTGTCGCCCCTGGCTGACGATCCCAACGACACGGTAAGACACACGACTGTCACAAGCAAGTACAATCCGGGTTTGAAGAATTTATCCGTCTCCATAACGTTTTTTCCTTTCTCTGATTTTGCCCGTTCTTGTAGGAGTTCCTTCCACATGCCCCGATAAGCACACGATCTCACCTCATCGCCTGACTATTGCGGCAATCCAATTTCCACTGTCCGGTGCTGCAATGGCCACTTTGCCGTCATCGACGATAGAGCCTTCCTGGCCCCACTGCCCGGTGTCAACGCTGATCCACTTCAGTTGATAGTCATGACGTTTACCGGGCAGACTCAACACGGCCGATCCGCCGTTCACAAAGTAGATCGCGTATTTCTCTCCGGGCTTGGCCGCGAGGAAGACGCAGGGGGCGTTGTAGTCGGATAATAAGTTGTCGTCAGGATTGACTTCCCACATTTTTACTATGCTTTCCAGTTTGCGCACCGCTTTGATGCAATTTTGGGCGGGTTCGGTCAGCCCGATGCCGTTGCTTTGATTGCGATGGAAGCGGGTCGAAGCGCAGTCGGCAAGAACGTTCATCATGAAGCTCCGTATGCCCGATTGTGTACCCCATCTGTGATAGACTCGCTTCTGATAGCTGCTCTTCGGTGGGTACTCGTCTGCTCCATAGACCTTGACATTGTTGATCGGCCGAGGGTGGTCCTTTATGCGTTCATATGCAAATAGGATGTTCTTCCAGTGTTTGGCCACGGTGTTCTTATTGCTATTGTTCTGCGAGATGTCGAGGAAAGCATAGAGATCGGGCCGATCAAAAGAGAGCAGGAATTTTTTCTCGGTGTCCAGCTCCCAACCAACGTCGAACATGTCGGTTACATAGACATCGACATCAGCTTCGGCGGCCTTGCCCTCAATGTATTTCATCCAATACTGCCCCCATGCCGGATGGGTGCTGGTTTCGTTGTTCATGCAGTAGAGAACGTTGCCGTATCGCAGCGAATGGAAGAGCATCTTGTCCACGAACGCTTCCTGATACTTGCGCACCACCACATTATCGTCGATCTTCGGTACGGCGTGGAAGAACGGCTGCTTGTCCGCGCTGGGATGGTGCTTGGGGTACGAGGTCGCCAGCCCGGATTTCTCAGGTGTGTAGTTGATGTTGTTCGCTGGGTTATAAGAGCAGCGGTGCCAATAATTCCAGCCTCTGGCGTCTGAATAATCAAATCGATCCCACACTTCGATTTGGACGATGATATCACGTTCACTGGTAAGCTTCAGCATCCTCTCAAATCGGTTCCAGTATTCATCGTTCCACCGGTTCAGGTCGTATTTGCCGTCGGGCAGTCTCTTGAACGCCTGAACTTCAAATCCCCTATCTACGCGGGCGCTCATCGTATTGCGAATGTAATTGCCGCCCACGGAGGCGAGAATATCCAGATGTTCTTTCAGATCGGGAATCTGAAAAAGATTGTCATCTTTCGAGCCGCCCAGTAGCAGCACGGGCCTGCCCTTGTACTGCCAATATCTTGGGTTTTCTGAATACGGTCTGATCCGGTCTTTATTAGATGTCTTATCCTTCAGGTCTTCAGTTTCCGCCTGAACGCATATACAAGCCAAGACACACAAAGCAAGTAACATTACGCATGACTTTTTCATTCCTGTCCCTTCGTGCAAGTTCCGATTATGCTGGATTTCAATCATTTTGGTATTTGTTATCGTTGCGCTTTAGATTAAAGTTTACGGAGATAAAAACAGAACCATATTTTC
>CBDVBU010000051.1:0-13994 GCA_965372295.1 uncultured Phycisphaerae bacterium | reverse complement strand
GCGAGAACTTCCGCCTGTGGCATCCGGTATAAATGATATTTGACTGAGGAGCTACCTGCATTGATAACAAGTACTTTCATTGTCTTTATTGTCCTTTCAAGTTACGAGATTTGTACTTTACAGCAATTGTCCCAGAGTCAGTATAACTGTGGCAACTATGTCATCTACTGTCGCTCCTCTGGAAAGATCCGTTATGGGTTTTGCTAATCCCTGCAAGAACGGCCCGATGGCTTGAGCGCCGGCCATATACTGTGTGAGCTTATAGGCGATGTTTCCGGAGTTAAGGTCGGGAAAAATGATAACATTGGCCCTTCCTGCGACGGCACTTTCGTCTTTGACTTTTTTTGCAGCTACTCTGGGAACGATAGCAGAGTCGGCCTGAAATTCCCCGTCGATAGCCAAGCCTGGCTCCCGCTGCCTCGCTATTCTCAGAGCCTCCCTGACTTTGTCAACAATCGCACCGGCACCACTTCCCTTTGTGGAGAATGACAGTAAAGCAACCCGAGGCTCCTGGCCTAAGAGTCTCCTTGCACTTACGGCAGAAGCCAGGGCGATATCCGCCAATTGCTCGGCGGTCGGATCGACATTGACGGCACAGTCGGCATAAATAAAGGGCTTGTCCTTTTCTCCGAGGAAGCTCGGAATCACCATAAGAAAGTAGCTGGACGGAGTTTTTATGCCGGGGACCAAACCGACGGTTAAGACACCCGCCTGAATCAGAGTCGCGGTCGCGCCGGCAACTCCGCCCACGGCAGTATCTGCATCGCCGCACGCCACCATCATGCCCCCATAGAACAACGGCTTGACGACGATGCGTCTTGCTACGGCGACTGAAATTCCTTCCCTTCGGTTGCTGTATCTTTCCGCATAAAATTCGAGCTTATCGCTTTCTTTCGGATTGATGGTCTCGATGCCGTCGAGATTAATCCCGGCTTTTTCTATCGCCGCTTCGAGCTGTTCGGGTTTGCCGAGCACAATCGGCCGGGCAATATCTTCATCCTTAAGTCTCCGCGCAGCCTGAATTATTCGCTCGTCTCTGCCCTCCGGCAAAACAACCGAAAGATTTTTCCCTCTTGCTTTCTCCCGAAAGCCGCCTATAATATCCATTCTTGATAGTTCCTTGTTTTGTATATATTAATAATCAGTTGTCACGCTCTTTTGTATGGTTGACTTCCTAATTTAACTGTGAGTTCAGACAAATGCAAGAAAAATTCGAAATTGTACGCCTGGTCGGAAACGAACGAAGGACCGGCTCGAAGCTTGCCGATGTTTCGCGACACTGGCAAGGTAAAAAAGAGCGGCTCCTGATGATAAGCCCTCACGATGACGATGCGGTTCTGGGAGCCGGTCTTCTCATTCAGCTTGCCAAGCGGGAAAAGGTCCCCGTTCATATACTCATCGTCACCGACGGCAGCATGGGCTATTGCAGCCTTGACGAGAAAGACAGCATCGCCGAGATCAGGCGCAACGAAAGCTTCGAATGCTACCAGAGCCTGGGCATACCAAAGAAGAACATCATCTGGCTCGGCTTCCCTGATTGCCAGCTCAGCAACCACCGCGGCCGGAGACCCGTAGTCAGCGGCGATCCCGTGGCCATCAGCGGTTTTACAGGCATGCAGAATGCCTTCACACATCATCTGCGAAAGATAAAGCCGACGCAGTGTTTCCTGCCGACCTGGAATGATTTGCATCCCGACCATCGTATCGTTTACGATGAGTTTTTAATCAGCTTGTTCCACTCCGCGGGCAATATCTGGCCGGAGCTGGGCGAGCATCTGGACAAAGTGCCTTACGTGAACTCCTATGCAGTCTATTGCGACTTTGCCGAACCGCCGACGCTGCGAATGCGTACTCCCATATCTTATCTGGAGAACAAGCTCCAGGCGATCTCCGCGTTTCGCTCGCAGAAGCAGATTTCTTCGCTGATCGACAACGTTCGCCACTGCGGGCCCGAGGAGTACATTCGGGCAATCGATTTCAAACTATACCATCCGGCAAGCTATCGCAACCTGTTCGAGGAACAAACTGAATTCAAGATGGTCCGCTAAAAGGGATCCGTGATCCAATCGGTAGTCAACGCTCAGCGGCCGCCGGATACGGGCAGACGAAACCGGGCGTCAACCGGGTAGTGGTCGGAAGGATAGCGCCCGTCAATGTTGTCGTACAGAATCTGTGCTTCGAGAACTTTCGTCCCCGGCGGCACAAATACATAATCGATTTTATTGCCCCGCCTCGTACCCCTGAATCCGTGCGCGGTTCTGACATCCTTAACGTCAGGATGCAAAACGCGGAACGTATCTATCATCCGAATCGGTGCTTTCACTTTACTCCCATCCGGGCCCTCGACAGCAATCTCACCCTTCAGGTACGTTATCACCGGATTGTTCTCGCCGGCGTTAAAATCGCCCGTCACCACGAACGGATCTTTATACCTTCTGTTCCGAATGCGTTCGGCCAGTAAAACGGCACTTTTTTCCCTGGAAGGCTGCGAAACGTGGTCCAGGTGGAGGTTGTATATATAAAACGCTTTGCCCGTCCTGGTCTCGATGAGCCTGGCCCAGGAACAGATGCGGACACAGGCGTTGCCCCAGGTGTTCGAGCCGGCGACCTCAGGCGTGTCGGAGAACCAGAATGTCCCCGATTCGCCAACGCCAAAGCGGTCCGTGCGATAGAGGATGGAAGAGTACTCGCCATCGTTATTGCCGTCCTCGCGAGCGACGCCGATCTCCCCGTACACGGGGTGGTCTTTGCGGATCTCGTCCATCTGAAAACGCAGAGCTTCCTGCAGGCCCACCACGTCGCTCGGATGGTTGCGGATAACATCGGAGACCATTTCCCGGCGGTTCTTCCAATGGTTCTCGCCGTCATTGGCACTGCCGTAGCGGATATTGAAACTCATGATCCGCAGTTCCAGATCGCCTGCTCCCGCGCCAGCAGCATCGGCGCAGCACAAACCAAAGAACGCCCACACACCCAGAAGAATTGCCAACGACAAGAACACGTGCGCCACAACGGAAGGTCTTTTATGGTACATAGCTCACTCCTTATAGATTTTGTCAAATTCTTTAGCTCATGTATTCATAGATTTTCTCGCTTTTGCTGCTCCGAGAGCGCCTCGTTGAGTGCGCCGGAGCGAAAACCCTGCAAATCAACGGTTACGAACTTAAAACCGAGCGATTTTAGCTTCTCGACGATCTGCGAGCAGGCCGGCTCGGCTGCGACTTTCTCGATATCCTTCGGATTCACTTCTATCCGGGCGATCGTGTCATGGTGGCGAACGCGAAATTCGACGAGACCAAGCCCTCTCAAGAAATTCTCCGCTTTTTCAATCTGCCCCAGCCGCTGCTCGGTGACCTCCAGCCCATAGACGATTCTCGAAGCCAGGCACGGCGAGGCGGGCTGCTCCGAGGTCGGCAGATTCATTTCTCGGCTGAGGCTGCGGATATCGTCCTTGGTAAGCTTAGCCTCGGCAAGCGGCGAGCGGACACCGAAAGCCTTCAGGGCACGGTTGCCCGGCCGAAAGTCATCAAGGTCGTCGAAGTTTGTGCCGAAGACCACGTGGCCGAAGCCTCGCTCAGCAGCAATATCAAGCAAAATCTTGCAAAGGTGCGATTTGCAATGGAAGCAGCGGTCGGCCTTGTTAGCGGTGAAATTCGGGTCGTTCAGCTCATCGGCATCGACCGTCTGAAAATCGGCGCCGATACCCTTGGCAAACTCGGCCGCCCTTTCAAATAGATTCCTTGGCTCGGACGGGCCCACGCTCATGCACGCCAGAACGTTTTCCGCCCCAAGCGTATCGACCGCCGAGTTGAGCAGAAACGTACTGTCCACCCCGCCTGAATAGGCAACAACGACTTTTCCCAACTCCCTGAGGATCCGTTGCAGCGAATTGTACTTGTTTTTCAAATCCATAAAAGCCTATGAATGAATTCAAATCCTAAATCTAAGTTTTACCAAAGCTGTACTCTACCGTTGAGCTATAAAGACCAAACCGGCCGTTATTTTAGCAGCCACAGGCACTGTTGTAAAGCAGAAGAATTGGTGGTTCAAGGACCCTCATACTTCTCCATTTTATAGAAATAATGGAAATCGCAATGCGTCGGAAGGAACATATTGCTCCGTACACTTCAATATCACAAGAAACGCTATATTTGTGACTCGGATATTGCTTTTTGAAGAATATCACTGAGACCGAGTTTCTCTGAGCAACTTCTCAAGTACTTCATATCCAGCGCCTGGGACTGAACAGCGAGAACTCCCAGCACATCCGACCATTGTCGCTCAGACATACAGCCGGCGGATTGATACCATTGAAGCTTTAACAGGATTATATCCTCCGCCGAGACAATATCAAACAAGTGCTCGATTGACTCATCAAGCTTCACCTTTCTTCTACGAAGAAATAATTGTCTGTGAAAATCGTCATCTTTCCGAATAAAAATATCGATCTTGAAAGCGGATTTCAGATGAATAATGTTGAAAGAGCTGCGATTTGAAATGGCCTGATACATCGCATCTTTACTGATGTAGAAATGTTCTTTCAGTACATTATAGAGACGTTCGGCCTTATCACCAAGTGGAACAACAGTTATATCGGCATCCTGCGTGAACCGAACTTTGCCGTAGAGGGAACTCGCAATAGAGCCCCCGATCGCATAATCAATCTTCAAACCATCAAGGACATCGGCAAGTTGCTTCAGGACCAGATATTCCTCCGGCTCACTCATTATTGCTTCCCTGATAAACCTTTTCGTAAAGCTCATCGCCAAGGTGGCGCCTGGCCCAAAGATGCCAAACTTGCTCCTCGGAGGCATTGGGATGATTCATGCGGATACCGGCCATACTGAGCATTTTTCCCATGCGATAAGCACTGAATAAACGCCGTGCCTTTTGTGCTGTCGTCATATTCCGATACAACCGGCACAGGATTGCTTCAGCTTCTGGAGATGTGTCGTCTAAAAACATATAAAAACTAAGAATAAATATCAATACCGCTTCAATACAGCCGATGGTGGGAGTCGAACCCACAACCTCAGCTTTACGAAAGCTGTGCTCTGCCATTGAGCTACATCGGCATATATGCCGGTTATAATATCGATCATTAACTGGTTTGTAAAGAACCATAATCCGGTTAAATAGCAGGCGCCCCGAAGATGAGCCAGACTCGTAAACTGAAATGCCGAGCCCTCACAAGCTCATCTCGATATCAAAGCAAGTTTTGTCAGCGTTAGGATCAAAGCCAAACGATAGTAGTCTGTCAAATTTGATTTGATAGCCTGGAAGGGTGGCAGCCTCAAGCGCAGCTTGGGGATGGCTTCTGGCGCATTTACCATCCCCAAAGCCTTCGGCTTTGAGGCTGCCACCCAACTGTGGGAATAACAACTTACAGATTTAAGCTTGACAGACTACTAGCCTTTGGTCGGAAATCCGAAACAAGGCGAATGGGGAGAAATTCCCCAGTTTGGCGGTTTTGTGCAGGTGGAGATTATGAAGCAGTTCGAGGCCGGAGAAATCGAGTTTGCGTTCCCCAGCCGGACGCTTTACGTGAAGAAAAACTGATTCGTCACCCGGGACCCGGCGCTCGTGAATCGTCAAACACATCACAAGCGGCGAACCATGTATCCGGCGGTTATTTTGCGGCCTTCTCTGCTTTGGTGGTCGAAGGCATCGGCCCGCTAAACTCGGTGAGATCGAGGGCCTGCTGCTCTGTTTCGGTCAAAACAGGCTCTGTAATAATATGTGGCGTGATGAATATGACCAGCTCGGTAATAGCTGTCGCTTCACCTTCGAATCTGAAGAGATGGCCGAGCACGGGTATGTCACCGAGTATGGGCACCTTGTTGACCTGCTTGGTAGTTTCTTTCTTTCGCAGGCCACCCAGGACAACCGCCTGACCGTCTCTGACAAGTGCTATAGTGTTAACTTTGCGAGTATTAACGATCGGTATATTACTTGACGAGACTTGAACGTGACCAACGACAACTCCAAATTCCGGCGAGATGTTCAATCTCAACATATTGTCCCCTGCGACATGCGGGGTAACAACGAGCTTGACGCCGACGTTTTTGAATTTCACCGTCTCGGTGGTGCTGCCCGCCGTGATGGTTCGTTCCACATAGGGATGCTCGGTCACGATATCGAAAGTGGCCTCCTCGTTGTCGAGGACCAGAATTCTCGGATTGGCCAGAAGCTTGGCATCGATATTTTCCTTCTCGGCCCTGAGTATTGCATTGATGTCAAGGCTGTTATTAAGCAGGCCAAATTTAAGATACCCTTGCGTGGAAGTCTCTGTTTTGTTTGTTCCGGCGATAAAACCAGCTTCGAGAGATGGATCAGTCTTGCTGCCAACATAGGTGTCACTGCCACCCCTCTCGACGATAATATCGTCGTTAACCGGAAGATTGGAAGCATTCCAGTTGGTTCGCCTGCCGGCGTACCAGTCGATGCCGAGGTCGAGGTTGTCCTTGCTCGTGATGTCATAGATTCTCACTTCGACCAATACCTGCGGTGTCATGCGGTCAATCGTAGCGAGCAGGTTCGTGATGTCCCTGACTTTGCCCTCGGTGTCTGTCACGATAATGTGACTGGTGCCCTCAATGGAAGAGACGGAACCCTGGGCCGACTTGAATTTCTCTAAAGCCTTCACAACCTGTAAGACATCCGCGTAAACTATTTCAAACGTTTCCGTGACAAGTCTCTCGGCTATCTCGGGCATCTCTCCGCGTGACAAAATCCGTATGACATTTTCACCTACTATAATACCGGCACCATGCACATCAAGAATGCACCGCAGAGCCTCGTCGAGCGATACATCGGTCAGCGAAACGGTCACATTGCCGATGACCTTTGGGCTCATTATAAGGTCCACATCAACCTGATCGGCCAGTTGTCTCATTACAGTACCGATAGGGACGTCATTGACATCGATACATACAACCTTTTGCATCCGTTGCTCAAGGTCGGTCAAGACCGCTTTTTTCCCCACATGCTCATCGCTTTCGACGGCAAGGGCCGAGACGCAGCAGAAGCAAAGAAGTGCACAAATGATCAGGAAATTTAATCCGCTGGATTTTATTGTTAAGCTTTTCATAACAGCTCCTTTTCTCACTTGGTTCTTACCGAATATCTTTTAAGCACAGATTTACGTAGTGTAGTTTTCACTTTATTTTATGGGCTCCGATTGCCCCTCACTTTCGTCGGAAACTTCTAAAATGGGAATCTTTTTTCCATCGCGTACATTTTGCTCCCACCTGTCTCCATCCTTTTCGAACTCTATGCTGTCCCTATCTATTTTTATAATGGTAACGTCATTAATTTTATCCCCGACGTACACTATTTTAGAGCCAATGACAGCAGAGGGTTTGTCGTGTGAATATACGATGTCTCTTACGATTATTGTTCCTGTTGTAACCTTGCCGGTCGTTTCATTTTGTTCTCCGTTTTGTGTATTACTTTCATCCGGCAATTTTATCGGATCCCTCATTATAACCGCTATTGGTTCCGGAATCTTCCAATCGATCTCATGGCCGGAATCGGCGTTGGCAACAACAGGTGCATCATCTATCCCGGCCCCTTCAGTCTGACGTGGAGCTTTGCTAAGAACCTGCCTAAAAGCAAAAATCATGATGATAGCAAGGACCGGCACCATTATCACCACAGCTTTTTGCTTGGTTGGACTGACGCCCGGTTTTGGTGTAAAGAGTTTGTCCTTGATTTGTTGCCACAGGCCCTGGCTGGTGGCTTCTAAAAGCGGACCGCCCTCATTCTGTGGTGCAGCCTGCTTCAACGGCTCCTTGGGCTGAGAAAGTTTGTTGACCGGAGGACTCTGCGGCATCCGGTTCGTGGAAGTCGGTTTTGGAAAGACATTAGCGGTTTGTTTTTGTTCCGCTTTATCCGACGAATCCTCGGATTGATTTAGTTTTTTCACCAGAGAACTCTGCGAAATCTGTCTGTCCGCAGACACAGGCTTTGGAGGGACGTTAGGCGTATGGTTCGGTGCAGGCGTGCCGGAAGGCTGCTGGGCACCTTTGTTTTGCGGAACAGGCACACCTTTAAATACTGATGATACTTTCTTCTGAAGTCCCGCCTTATTTTTATCAAGCTCTGACATTAATTATCTCCTGACCAAAGCCTTCTGGCTAATTATCTGCTCAGCCAAAGTTCTGCTGTTTATTATCTCATCAGCCAATGCCCTGTATTCTGTGGCCGCCTTACTTTCAGGCGCATAAATCAAGACCGGCTCACCGGCACTGGGCGCTTCAGCCAGTCTTACACTTCTGTTAATCACCGCATCAAAGACCAAATCGCCGAAGAATTCCCGCATTTGCTGCTGAATTTGCCTGCTGAGCAGAGTGTTGTTTTCGACAAGAGTCAACAATATGCCTAAGATCTTTACATGGCAAGGGTTGAAGCGCTCCGCAATAATGTTCGCCGTCTCGAACAATTGTTTGAGGCCTTCCATAGCATAATAATGAACCTGAACCGGTACGACAACACCGGTACTGGCGAGCAGTGCATTCAAGGTCAACAGTCCGAGCGACGGCGGACAGTCTATAACACAGAAATCGTATTTATCCCGGACCATTCGGAGTTTCTCGCTCATGACGAATTCTCTTCCGACGATGCCGGTTAGATCAAGCTCGGCGCCCGAAAGCAATACATTGCTTGGGGCCAGATCGAGCCACTCGACCTTCGTGCCTAATATTACATTGGATATTCCAATTTGAACGTTCACCAGGACATCATAAATCGTCAGGCTCATCTCATCAGGCTCATAGCCCAGACCGATCGTACTGTGGCCCTGCGGGTCAAGGTCGATCAGCAGCGTCCTGTAGCCTTTCTCGGCAAAGGCCGCCGCAAGATTCACTGCGGTGGTTGTTTTACCACAACCGCCTTTTTGATTTACTATTGATATAGTCTTCATATCTTCGGGCCGAAATCTGGTGCCGGGGACTGATCGGCAATTTCCCTTTCCTGATGTTTTTTTACAAAAGCCGCCACGTCAAGACTTACTTGATAAGTTGATTGTCCCTTTTTTGAGCGAGATATTGTAAATTCATTCACAAAGAGGACCGGCTGATGCCTCTCAAGAGCATTCACAAAAGTAGCAAACTGATTGAATCCGGCAATGAAGCTGATATCGATGTGGTTCTCACATATACTGTTACAATCGGGTATTTCCGAGATGCCCTGCTTGTCATTATTTTTAATGCTGAACGAAGATACATCTTCTTTATTGGCGATTCGACCTATATCAAACGTCAAATTAGCTGAATCCTCGAAATCAACGACAAAATCCTTAAGTATGTCTCGCAGACCTTCAATTTGTTCGTTTAGCCGGATTTTGGTCTGCTCTTGTGTTGCTCTTTGTGCGAACTCATACAGTTCTTTTTTCTCGGTGAGCGTGCTTTCGAGACGTCTTCTGTTGCTCTTCTGCGGTCCCAGAACAAGTATATAAACCAGAACAAACAGCACCAGGCAAGCTGCCCATACAATAGCTGCTCTCGTAAGATATTTTCTGTAAATCTTTATAAATGTTTTGATATGTGCCATTTTAGAATCCCGGTTTAAGGACACAACTTATCTCGTAAGAAACCACATCCTGACCGTCAAGCGTTTCAGACTTCTGCGAAACTCCGATTTTTTCGAGCCTCGGTCCGAGAAAGGCCGAAGTGCGAATACGATCCCGGAAGTCTCTGACTGCATCGTCGCAGTTACTCTGTTGACCACCGCTGACGCTCAATCGCAATATTCTTACGAGCACATCAATATCCACCATTTTTTGGGGATCATCTTCTTTAGGAACTTTTCTTTTGACAGTTTCGTGCGTTACCTCAAGAGTGTTCAGTGCCACCGAGTCAGGTATATTCTCCATTAGTGTCGTCAACACAGGCGACCATTGAGTATGTCTCTTAATCGAAGACTTGACTTCCGAGAGGCAACTGCCGTAAGCTGTTTTTTTCTCCTCTAACGCTCTCTGCAATTCTACGGCGTCTGACAATTTGTCAATCTCCGACTGGTATTTGGCGATCTCCTGCTCCTTCACGGATACGACGATTTTGTTGCGCTGATAAAAGCTGAGCATCCCCACTGCGATGGTAATAGGTATCGCAGCGGATATCACGATAATAGCAAGGCTCCCGGGCTTGCTCTTGAGCGGAATTGCCTGTCCATTTAGTAAATCTATCGTAAACATAGCTTCGCGTTTCGTTGTTTGTGTCACGTTTCGTTCTTACTTAATAACCAAATTAAATTGATCTCATAGCAAGACCGGCTGCTACTGCCATTGCCGGACCTGTCTTTGCATAAATATCTTCAAACTGCCGGTTTCCACCGCACCGTATTTTGTCAAATGGGTTCCACAAAACGGCTTCGACTCCAAGCCGGCGATTCAATAACTCAACGAATCCTCCGGCCAAAGCAAAGCCCCCGCAAACAAATAATTTATCGACATTCGACGATGTAGACTGAGCTGTATAATAGCGCAATGTTTCGCCTACATCGGCAATTAATTTCCGGCAGGATTTTTCGAGGCTGTCACTGAGTCCCGCCTCATCCGCCACTGAATCGCCGGACAAAATCCCCCTGACAGTTTCCTTTGACGTATCATTCTCCGTAGCTATCTGCGCGACAATATCGTTACCTGCATAAGTCATATCACGGATGAACGGCCAGCCGTCATTGTCCATAATTGCCAGGGTCGTATGCGTGCCGCCAACATTCAAAATAGCAACTGTCCGGTTCGTCTCGGGCTTCTCATGCCCGTTGGCCAGGCCATTGAAACAATTCAGAAGCGCCAATCCGTCAACGTCCATCAGGATGCAGTTCAGACGGGCCTCTTTAGCGAGCTGCATCTTGCTCGTTATCAAGGTATTCATCGCCGCGACTAACACGCCCCTTGTTTTATCGTCACCGTTAGGTATTAAGTGATAACCGACAGCGCTATCTGCCGCATTGAACGGACAAACCTGCGATGCTTCGAGTAAGACCGCCGCCTCAATATCTTCCCTTGATAACGGAGGAAACTCAAAATCCCGCACCGCAACTTCGGGGCCGCTCACTCCGCAAACAGCCATTTTCGTCTTGATTCCGGCCTGCTCAAAACACTCGCGAATTGCCTTGACGGTATTAATTCCGTGCTGATTATAATCATCTTCACTTGCTGCAATCTCGCGCATGCCGACGGCGGTCACGGAGTAGCCCGCATCGTCTTTTTTCAAAGCCACGATCTTGACGGCGGATGAACCGATGTCCAGGCCAAGGATCGCGTCCTTTACAAGTTTAATGGATCGTTTCCAGTTCAAGTCTAAAAATCCTTACCTATAAGTGAAACAAAAACAAAATTCAATCCCACGTCCGTTGAGCGAGCCTGTTTTGCGATTCGTCATAAAGCCGCGTATATACTGCGAGCCTATGCTCAACAGGTGTCGGAACGTTTTTTATTACATCCCTTTTCATCGGCTGAATAGGGAAGGCGTTTTACTTGGAAATTAGAATTCTCCTGCTTTTGTGCAGAAAAAATTTGGCTGCGCATAGGGGTCTACAACTTGTAATTTGTACAGTTGTCATGCTGAGCGCAGCGAAGCATCTGGCCAGCGAACGGGATGTTCGCCAAGCACGCAAGCCATATCCTTCGCTGCGCTCAGGATGACAGAGGGACGTGCTGATTTTGTGCAGAAGCCGTTGGTCCGCCCGTAAACGAAAAGTGGCTATGGTCGGAACAACCATAGCCACCATGATTTTAACTGAAGTCAGTGCCGTTGCGAACCTGGGTTGCCAAGCGTTCCTCCGCACCCGCTTTTTTGCCCTTTAACGTCCTATATAATATCTATAAGGAAGAACTCAACTTTCCAGGATGCCGGCTTGCCACGAAGGCGACTTCTTGATTCCCGGCTAAGCAGGATTCATTCTTACGGACTCCAGGTGCCATCCACAGCCAGGGTATATGGGCCGCCGGACGGCGCATCAGTTTTACTGGCGGTAACCTCAATCACGGCGATGCCGGTGCCATTCACAGAAGTAATATCATAATCACCAGCCGTGAAATAGGTTCCCTCTAAATCTGATGCGATAAAGCCCAACTTTGTTTGTGTAGCTACAACACTAAGGAGACCACTAAGGCCCGCAGCCGTAGCTGTACTCGTCTCGGCGGCATACGCCCGAACAGCCGTACGAATCGTACCGGCCGTAGCGTTGGCTTCCGACCACTTGGCCTTATTGATGCGGCCCTGCATCAGCGGAATTGCAACCGCGGCCAGGATGCCGACGATGAGAATCACCACCATCAGCTCCACTAATGTAAAACCTTTTCTGCTTTTCATTTTCATCTCTCCAAAAAAAAGTTTGAAAAAAGTTTGGGCGCCAAGTGCGTCACTTGGCCTTTACACAATCGACTAAATCAATGAACTACTTAACTGCTGATCCCGGATTCCCACAAATCTAAAATCAGAAATCGGAAATCGAAAATTGTTTCGCGCCCCCCTACATGTCCGACATTGTGAAAATCGGCAGATACAGCGCAATCACGACAACCGATACAACCGCCCCAACCGATATAATCATGATCGGCTCAAGAAGACTCAACAACGTAGTGACAGTAGAATCGACCTTGCGTTCATAATGCTCGCTGGTTTTTTCGAGCACTTCGGGCATCGAACCGCTTTCTTCGCCGACCTGTATCATTTTGATAACCATATTCGGGAAAAAGCCGGCTGAGCTCATACTCAATGAGATGCTCGAACCGCCGACAACATTTTCTCTGGTATGGACGACGGCCGATTTTATGATATCGTTATCGGTCATCCCCGTGAGAATAGTAAATGCCTCGAGCACTGAAACGCCGGAAGTAAGTAAAGTTGACATCGTTCTGCAAAACGTTGCAACGAAGGCCTGGCTCAATATCTTTCCGAACATAGGCATGGCCAACGCAAGCCTGCTGAATAAATAGTGGCCTTTTTTGGTTCTGGAAATAAAAGTCACAAGGACTACCAGGATAATGACAAGGCCAATAATATAGTGAATATTGTAGCGCAGGATATCATAAAATCCCATAAAGCCACGGGTGAAAGCAGGCAGTGTCCCGCCAATTTGATCGAATATCTTTCGGAATCGGGGAACAATGAAAGCCATTATGAATATGACGATTATGATAATAAATGCGAGCACGAAGATAGGATAAACCATCGCGCCTTTGACTTTTTTTGCCAGTTTATCACGATTCTCAAAATACTCTGCCAGCTTGCCTATTGCTTTGGCAAGATTACCGCCGGTTTCGCCGGCCAGGACCATGGCACAGCAAAGCTTGTTGAAAACCTTCGGATAATCCGCGATACATTCCGAGACGGGCTGACCTTTCTTGATCTTTTCCGCTATCTGCTTGAGAATATTCTGGAGCTGCGCATTGTCCGTGTCATCGCTAATGATGTCTAAAGCCGTGGTAATAGGAATTCCGCCCTCGAGCATCGTTGACAACTGCCAGCAAAGTGCCGCCAGATCCGCTGATTTGATGCGTTTGCGATGACCTTTTTGCTTTGTTTTCGTGGCGCCCTTTTTGGTTACTTCTTTAACAGAGATAGGCGTTAGCCCTTGCTCACGAAGCTGGTTAAGCACCTCATTTGAGTTAGCCGCTTGCGCGATTCCCTTTTTCTGCGCCCCAGCCATATCTCGAGCGACATACCCATAGTTTTTCATTTGCTTAACCTTATTAAAAAATACCCGCTTCTTTTTGTCCTAACTGAACTTTTGCAAAATTGAGATTAGGCATATATTATTTAAGGAAATCCGTTCTTTGATTTCCTTAAATAATTAACGTAAGTAATTATCTATCAAACAGTTCCTGTTTGAAAAGGAAAAATCAAAAAAGAAGATTTTTGCTTTTCAAAGTATGCCTAATCTCAATTTTGCAAAAGTTCAGTTATAAGAGCTATTACCCTTTGTCTGAGAAAGCTATCCTGATTACCTCTTCGGCGGTTGTTACACCCTCCAATACCTTAATA
>CBDVBU010000050.1:0-14046 GCA_965372295.1 uncultured Phycisphaerae bacterium | reverse complement strand
GTCCCGTATGTCGTCGTCTTGAGCGGATTCATCTGTTCGTGTTTAAGCAGTTCAAGGCCGTTTACCGCCGCCATTTCAACAAGAGCCGTTTCATCCGCAAACCAGGCAAATCCCGCTTCGATCCGCATTTCTCGAAGAGGCCCCATGGACATACTTGGAATCCAAAGACCATCGGCCGCCTCAATCATCGCCCTTGCGGTTCCTTCGCCACCGTCCGCCATGGGTTTGATTACAACCGCTACGTCCGATAAGTATTCGTCAATCACATTTGATACGACCTTACATGCCTCATGAGCCTTTAGAGTGCCCTTGAATGAGTCCATTGCAACGACGACCTTCATAATATTTGATCCATACAAAGCACTGTGTCATTAAGACTAATAAAGACAAAATATTTGAATTTTTTCTCAGAGAACAATCATGCTAATAATCCAGAGAGCTATGGCGGCTGCCCCTCCTTCCACGAGAGTTCCAAGCGTTTGCGACTTATAGCCCTGCTTTACAGTCATGCCGGAAAATCCTGTTACTACCCAGAAATAACTGTCGTTGGCATGGCTGACTACCATCGAGCCGGCTCCGATCGCGACGACTACGAGTGCTTTGGCCGTAGGTGCTTCGAGGCCGAGCGCACCAAGCAGCGGCACCATTATTCCCGCTGTTGTTATGATCGCGACGGTTGAAGAGCCTTGTGCAGTTTTTAGAGCTGCGGCTACGATAAATGGCAGCCATATACTCAGACCTGCACTCTGGCCGAGGTAACCTTTAACTACTTCAGAGATTCCGGAGTTCTGCAGGACCTTGCCGAAAGCGCCGCCGCAACCGGTAATTATAATAATCGTCGCCGCTGCAATTACAGCCTGCCCTACCCAGCCCGAAGCCGAGAGCATCTCGGTGGTCAGTTTCTTAGGCAGCAAAAAAGCAAAGAAAACGCCGATTAGCAGAGCCACGACAGGTTGTCCGATAAAATCTATGATAACGGCGATATTACCCTCACCGAACGGTTGTGTTTTCAAATCACCGATTGACTTGAGAACAATCAATATGATTGGCAGCAGGATTGGAATCATGGATTTCAAAGCCGATGGCGCCTCGGCGGTAATTATTTCTGTATCGGTTTCTTTCACATCCTTCTCAGGATCGATATTTATCTTTGCGGCGAACTTTACCGAAAAAAACCAACCGGCAGCCAGGGCGATTATGCTTACAAGGCCACCCCAAAGGATAACCAGGCCAAGATCGGCGCCAAGCAGTCCCGCCGCAGCCACAGGCCCAGGCGTTGGCGGCATCATCGTGTGGGTGGCGTATAGACCCAGGCTAAGTGCTACGGCACTTGCCGCCAGCGATATTTTCGCCTTGCGTGATAGAGCCTTTGCCAGCGGCGAAAGAATCACAAACGCAGAGTCGCAAAATACGGGTATGCTCACAATATACCCGATTATTCCCATAGCCATAGGTACATTTCTCCTGCCCACCAGCTTCAGCGTGCTCTCAGCCATTTTGTACGCCCCACCGGACTTTTCCAGAAATGTGCCAATTACCGTCCCTGCCAGTATTACTATACCGATATAGCCTATAGTACCGCCAAAGCCGGCATTTACGGATTGGACAACCTCTCCCAGCGACATTCTCCCGCAAAGGGCGCCATATCCGAAAGCGGCGATTAGAAGTGCAAGAAACGGGTGGAGCTTCAACCTGGTTGTTGTAACTATAATGAAAACAACAGACAACAGAAGAAGAATCAATAGCCACATATTATTTGCCCTTTCATCAGTACAACCATGTCTAATAATGGGATACAACTGCGGCGGCCAGCAACGTGAAATCGAAGCACCTCAAAGATATCTACCCTGCCTGTTAATCTATGTCAATCATTTTTTAGTGGCTGTGAATACTGTTTTATATTGTTTCAAAACGTAGAATCACATAGCGACAAAAATCATTTATAATCGACAAATAACGTTTTTGTATTGAATAATCTGAGTCATTACAAAATATTAAAATGTTTGATGCATGTGCATCTACAATTATTAACTGCTCATTCATCAATGTAAGGCAATATCAGGAGTGATCCCGTACAAAGTTAAAGGGCATATCGAATAGATCTTTTGTCCGTATTTAAAAAGGAAATCTGTGCCTGGTTCAAATAATCCAGATTCCGGGTAACACTGATTTGGTGATGGTTACGCTGCTTTTGGAGATTTGACATACACAACCCATTCGACTTCGCTCAGAGCTTACCCTAAGCCTGTCGAAGGGACAGGCTGCACTAAGCACCTGGATTGCGAAAGACAATATCAAGCCCCGATTCTTCGGCTTCGCCTCAGACCTGTCATTAAATGAAGCGAAGGAATGACAAACGCTAAAGGGTAATTCAGATAGGATCAAAATATTTCAAAAGACCATTTGCCACCCTTCCCGGTTTATTGTTTATGGAACAGCTATCTGCCAAGAGAGTCATTCCTATGGGATATTTTAATACCGTTTAAGCAAGCACAGTCCTTTTTTACACATTTTTCATTAATGTTTCACGTGAAACATTCTAAGATTTAACGAGTATAATGTAGCGATTGCAGTCAAACTCTATAAATCCTTTCGCTTTATCCGGATAATGCATAGGTGGGCTGGGCAAATTGGTTCCTCGGTGTTTTATTGAGAACGTGTGTGAGAAGACGTCTTGTCGTGGCATGGGCATCTTGCCCATGTGTCGCAAGAGTTTTATTGTCTTCAAGCCGTCCTTTTCTCACGGGCGAGACGCCAGTGAAACACACGGGCAGGATGCCCGTGCCACTTTTCATACACGCTCTGAGAGAAAAATCGTTTTAGCAGAGTCGTAAATTTTGTCAGGAGAGTAAGATTTCGCCTCTGGGGACCAGAACGATTTTTCTCGATCGTCCCGAACATCGAATGCACCTGAGCATTATACGGAAGAAACAAAAACGTATGTCGAGCAAGATACTTCAAAAGATTTATCTTCAAGATAGCTGGTAACAAAAAATCGTTTCTATTACTCGATGCATCTTCCTTTCATTGTTTCACGTGAAACATTTTTTAAAATTGTCATTTTATTCTGGCAAAGCTACAGAATTTACATTAAGTATTCCGAAATAATATATGTATTAGAACTTGAAAATTTAATAAACGGGAAAAGGAAGTAAGAATCCCATACAAGCGTGTAAAGGAGTGTGAATATGGCCGATAGAAAAAGAGAAAAACCAAGACATCTCGGCAGGGGGCTACAGTCCCTGATAAGTCCGATAATCACAGGTGGCTCTGAGGCTGATCAGGTATTTCCCGGCTCTCCATCGGCCCCTATCTTCCCTCCTGATAAGGAGTTGCGTGATTCTCTTCAGAAAATCAGCATTGATTCTATATCGCCTAATCCTTATCAGGCGCGGACAGTATGGAATGAGCAGGAATTGACAGAATTAACTGAGTCAATCAGGGCAAATGGAATAATTCAGCCGATTATTGTTCGCCCAATAGGGACCGGCTTTCAACTCATTGCCGGGGAGCGCCGATTACGAGCTGCCGAACTGGCTTCATTGAAGAGCGTACCTGCCCTGGTTCGCCGAGCAAGCGATGAGCAATTGCATGAGTGGTCTTTGGTTGAGAACATACAACGGGTAGATCTCAATCCTATCGAACGGGCAAAAGCTTACCATGAATATATAAGCACATTCTCTTTGACTCAGGCAGATGCAGCCGAAAGGCTTGGCGAAGGACGGTCGGTTGTTGCTAACTATATACGGCTGCTTGACTTACCGCATGAAATCAAACAAATGCTGGCCAAGAACCAAATCAGCATGGGCCATGCCCGGGCCATCCTTGCGCTACCGACGGACGAACTTCGTCGAAAACTTGCAAATCGAGCGATGGCAGGGCGGCTCAGCGTTCGAGAAGTTGAACGATTAGTACGAAAATATCTCGCAGGAACCGGTCAGGTTAAACCTACAGTCCGCTCAAAACCGCCTCATATCCTGGACATTGAGAACAAACTGGCAGGGCAGCTTGGCACCAAGGTAAGTATTGAGACAAGGAAAAGCGGACAGAGAGGCAGGGTCATAATCGAGTTTTACTCCCTTGACGAATTTGACGGCATTATGGAAAGAATTGGATTGTCTTGTAGTGAGGAAGTCTAAAAAGAAGAAAATATATTTTGTGTGCGAATTTAGACAAAATGTTGTATAATTATAAGAGCAGCTAATTTATGCCCGATAAATAATCAGTTTAAATAACTGATAAGTTTTATTTAAGGTTAAATATTTCTGGAGGACATACCGTGAAGCGCGTTATTGTCTCAATATCGGTTTTGTGTCTGCTTACGCCTTATAATGTTGTGCCTACCTTAGCTCAAGGAGAACGGGACATAGCAGGTTTGTTGTCCCAGCAAACTAACGAGAAGGTGTGGTACAAACTGAAGCTTGAAAAGGGGCAAAAGTACCATTACCAGATGACGTCGGATGGTAAATTTTTTGACGGAGGCATGCGTCAGCAAAGGCCAACAATGTTGCAGACTATTGGCACAGGCGCCGAAATTTCAGTCGATGATATAGATAGCGACGGCAATGCGTGGGCTACATATACATATACGTGGTTGAGCGTTAATATAACATCGGCTTCGCGAAGGATAGCATATGACTCTTCGAAAAAGGGTATGCAAGCGTCACAGGCAGAGCAGGGATATGCAGCGGTGGTTGGGGAGAGCTTTTCAATAAAGATCACACCCGAAGGTCGAATTGCGGAGATAAAGGGTCTCGATAATGTGCGCCGCAATGTGCGAATGAAGATACCTGCAGGATCAATGCAGGCGTCCACAATGGAAACTCTGAACGAATATCTTCAGGATGACGATGTGAAGCATGAAATAGAGAAATCATTGGCGATATATCCGGAAGAGCCTGTTGGTATCGGTGATTCGTGGAGCAGACGTTTTGTTTCGTCGGGGCAATTTGCAAAGATTCTAACCAACACGTGGACATTGAAAGAGCGCAGGAACGGCGTGGCGGTGATTGAAGTAGTTTCTAGTATCAAGCCAAATCCTCAGGCGAAGCCGAGCAAAGTAGGCAGCGAGAAAGTAAGGTTTAATTTTTCCGGGAAGCAACAGGGATTTGTAGAAATTCAGGAGTCAACAGGCCTGATAATACGCAGTGAGGTCAATCAGGAGATGTCCGGTAGGATTTCAACGGCCAGACCGGGTGTGCCGGTTAAGGTTACTGCTATGAAAATTGTGGGTGTTATCGGTGTGTCGATGAAGGAATCGGAGAAGGCCGCACCGATTGTTGAGGCAAATGTACTAACAAGCCGGGACGCAGGTGACGCACGCGAGAATGCATTTGAAAGTGTGGGCGAGGCAAAGACACAGGTGGTCCAAGGGAAGCGCCTGACTGGCCAGGAATTAGCCGATGCAGGCAGAGCACTGTTTCAGGCTGTTGTTAACGGTGACATCGACCGGGTCAAATCACAAATTTCGGCGGGTGCGGATCTGAAGTCAAAAAATAGAATGGGCTGGACAATGCTCCATACTGCAATTCGGAACAGACGGACGGAGATTGCTCAACTACTTATTGACAAAGGCGCCGATGTAAACGTAAGAGACAATCACGGAAGAAGGCCTTTGCATTTAGCAGTGGAGTCCGGCCAGAAAGCAATCGTCGAGAAATTAATTACAAAGGGAGCCGATATCAATGCTATTGACGGTCGGGCCGACAACGCTTTGACATTGGCGAGGAAGAAAAACCAGAAGGAAATCACAGAGCTGTTGATTAAGAATGGAGCTGAAGAGCCGGATCTTGAAGCACTACGAGGTGACAGACTTTATTCTTCAATGGGTAGGCCGCAGGGAGCAGGTCCAAATCAGAATTCCGGCAGACTAAGACAACCAGGAACCATGAACCGGAATGTTAGTCAATCACCTGTTGCGGTGGATTTACTCGCCGATCCGAACGAGATTAAAACCCGTGTTAAGACGTTCGATGGCCTGGAGAAGTCAGTGAAGGAGGTTTCCGACAAAAGCAAAAATGAGTTGCGTCAGTGGCAGCAAACAAGACATGATAACAGAACGATTCTTATGAGGACTGTTGACAAGCAATTCGAGGATGAACTTGATTTTATACACAATGTAGCTGTTGAGGAATCAGCCAAAAAGACCGCCGAGGCCATCAATAATCTGCGTACCAACAGGCGGAAGCGATTCTTAAAAGTCAACAGGAGACTCGTGCTGCAAAAAAGAGAAATGAAACAAGCCGAATCTGCCAGTATCCGCGGGCGAGGTCGAACTACCGGCAGGAGTACAAGAGGCCGGACTTCAATGAGAGGCCAGACATCTGGAACAAACACAACCGATCCCTTATATGGTAGCGGGACAGCTACCATGCAAAGAGGATACGGACCTGGAAGCGCGGGTCGGCCTGCCGAGCAAATAGACCCTCAAACACAAGAAAAGATGCGTCTGTGGCTGCAGACGACCCCGGATAACAAGTTAGAGTTGGCCAGGGCGATACACCCACAAATTCAGGCAGAGATTAGCTTCATACGAACTATTGCCGTTGAAGAAAAAGCTAAAAAGACGACGGCTGCAATTGACGGGCTGTTACTGGCAAGGAAAGAACGATTTGACGGACTTGTCATAAAAATGGAGGAAGTGAAAAGGAAGCTGCAGGAAGCACAGGGCCTGAATAATAGAACCAACGATCCGGGCCAGGCATATCAGCAGGGCGGCCGCTACGGGGGACGGACGTCCAGAAGAGGAACACAAACGGATACACAGCAACGCGGAACGCGCACTCGGCGACGCTAAGAAAAATGGCAGGACAGTTAGCCGGCAAAGTAGCAATAGTAACAGGGGCCAGCCGAGGGATCGGCAGGGCGATTAGCGTGGCGCTGGCGCAAGAGACCGCGACCATTGTTTTGGCTGCGCGATCGATTCGGCAACTGCAAAATACCGCCGAGCAGGTGACAAAGGCGGGTGGACAAGCACGGATTGTTCATGTCGAACTCACCGGGGAGCAGTCGATTCGGAATCTTATTCAAGTGACAGGCGAAAAACTCGGCCGGCTTGATATCCTGGTCAATAACGCCGGTGTCACTCACTCGGCGGAGCTGGAGAAGACCTCAACGGAGGATTGGCAGCGTTGTATTTCAATCAATGCACGCGCACCATTCATACTGTGCAGAGAGGCCCTGCCGTTATTAAAAAAATCGCAGGCGGCTCATATCATCAACATCGCATCGGTGGTCGGCGTCAAAGGCTATCCGCTTCAAAGCGCCTATACCGCCTCCAAGCACGCCCTTCGCGGCATGACGATGTCACTGGCTGAAGAGCTGAGAGGCTCGAACATTCGGGTGCATCTGCTTTGTCCCGGGGGCGTAGATACGGATATGGTCGATAGGGTGCGTCCGGATATTGCGAAGGATGAACTGATAAAGCCGGAAGAAATCGCCGAACTGGTTCTCTACCTCGTGACACACAAGGGTAACGCAGTTGTGGACGAGCTGCGCATTCGAAGAGCAACTTCGGCACCGTGGTTTTGAGAAAGCAAGTGACAGGGAAGGGACGACTATGCGGATGGTATGTCAACGTGTGTTGGAAGCAAACGTTACGGTCAACGATCAGACGGTCGGCACAATCGGCAGGGGCCTGCTGGTCTATCTCGGCGTCGGAAAGGGCGACACTATTAATGACTCTCAGTTCATGGCCGATAAAATTGTGAACTTGCGAATCTTTGCCGACGAAGCGGGCAAGATGAATCTAAGCGTACAGGATGTTGCCGGCTCGATTCTGCTTATCAGCAATTTCACCCTTCACGGCGACTGCCGCAAGGGTCGTCGTCCCGGCTTTGACGCCGCAGCGGAGCCTGCGCTGGCAGAGCAGCTTTATGAAAAAGTAGCCGACCTGATAGCCACCCGCGGCGTACCCGTCGAAAAGGGGATCTTTGGCGAATACATGCAAGTCACCAGCATCAACGACGGCCCCATCAACTTCCTGCTCGACAGCGCAAAGCTGTTTTGAATCGCTGATAATATTCTCCTCATTATCCAAAATGGCAAAACCCAAGGCCGAGCCAGTCGATGACCAAGACCGTGACATTGTCGTGTCCCCCGGCTTTATTGGCGGACGACACGAGTGACTTGCAGGCAGCCTGAGGATCGGTTTCGGCCGTCAGGATAGCAGCGATTTTCGCATCGTCCAGCATGTCGGTCAGGCCGTCGGTGCAGAGCAGGAGACGGTCGTCCTTTTTCAAAGCGAAGGAACGGACATGAGAGCGAGCCTTTTCTTCCATGCCGACATAGCGGGTTATCTGTCCCCGGGCGTCGTGATTGGTCGCCTCTTCTGGCTCGATGCGGCCCTTTTCGATGAGTTCGGATACGACCGAGTGGTCCCGGGTGAGCTGCATCATTCGACCCTTGCGCAGCCGATAGGCCCTGCTGTCACCGATGTTGGCAACGAAGCAGCGGCCTTTTCTAAGCAGGACGATGACGAGCGTGGCGCCCATATCCCTGAAACCTGTTTCACTGGTGCCTTCCAGTTGCAATTGTTTGCTCTGCTCAGCAATGAGTGTTTTGAGCAGGGATCTTACAGTTCGCGGAGTGCCGACCTTCAGCCTGTCGAGGGCGTTTTCGATCATCACGGGCAGATCCTCGACGACGATTCCCGATGCGATGGCGCCGCCCTGATGGCCACCCATACCATCGGATACGAGGAACAGTGCCGGCTCGGGATCGGCGAAGAAGCTGTCCTGGTTTTCCTGGCGCTCCATTCCGACATGCGTCTCTGCACCCCAACGGAAATTAGCGGGCGGGCCGGCAACAAGTATCTGTTCCGGCTTCTCTGTCATTTGTGACTCCTAAAAAGTAAATGAATCAGACAAGGCTCTGCTTACACCAGGGGCAATAATTCCAGAACGTCGAATCCACCGACCAGCCGCAGCTCGTGCATATTTCCGGGAACGGCCGAACCTGCCAGGGCCGGCGAACCTTCCGGCGGCACCAGGGACAATAGCGCATGAAGCGCATGAGTTTTCCATCGCAGTGTTTGCAGCGGCTGTGGTATCGCGTGCCCGTAGTTCGTGTTGCGGCAGGCGAAGCGAAACCCGGCCCGAAACACCACGCACAGAAACGCCACTCGGGCAGAACGCCCCGGTGGCATCGCGTGCAAACGTGGCTGAACAGAGTATTCGAATCGAAGCGGTTGCGGTCGCTGCCGCACCACGGACACAGCACCATGCTCTCGGCTATCGGCTCACCGCAGTCGACACACCGGAAAACGACGGGAACCACTGCCGCGTAGCGTTTAATGAATGCCGCCCGGCGCATTTTCTGCCAGTCCAGCTTTTTCCGACCAGTCGATTTCAGGAAAGAGGCGAGCTTGAGTTTCCTTGGCACGGCCTGCAGCAGGGCCGACCGCATCTTCTCAGCGTTAGCGAAACGCTTGTCGGGGTCAACCGCCAGGACCTGCTTGAGAAATCCGACGAATGCCAAATTGGTTTTTTCCCGGAGACGCTTGCAGCCCCTGGGCGGCCAGCGAAAAGGCCATTTCGGCAGGACACCGGTGAGGTACTCGTACAGTATGAGCCCGAGAGCGAAACAATCGCTACGGTAGGTTGGCCGGCCGTATGCCTGCTCCGGAGCGACATATCCGGGCGTACCGAAGTCGTCCACGGTTATCATTCGACCTTTGAGCTTCAGGCTGATACCAAAATCGCCGAGTGCTGCCCGGCCGTTCGGAAACAAAAAGATATTGCCGGGCGTAACGTCGCAGTGAACCATCCGCTTGCGGTGGGCGTAGGCCAGGCCGTCAAGGACCTGGGCGGTGATCGAGATGATTCTGCGGACGCTCATCGGTTTCGAGCAGTCGGCCAGCGTGCCAACGGACAATTCGGTCGCCAGGATGGCCTGGCCGCCTATAATATCGGCATTCTTAACCGGCATAATGTGGGGATGGCGCAGTTGTGCGACCAGGCGGATTTCACGAAGCAGCGCCTGGTTATCCCGTTTGCCGTTTACGTCGGCCAGCGGTATCTTCAGGGCCACCCAGATGCTCTCGACAGTATCCCGGGCCTTCCAGACCTCGCAGCTTCCACCTTCGCCGAGGTATTTTGCCAGCCGGTATTTGCCCAGTCTCTGGCCGGCTTTGAGGTCAAGACTCGAAGGGCGAGTCGTCTTGGTGCTCTTTGTATTAGTTGACTGAACCATATTTTTTCCAAGATAATCGAAACGTATACCATTCTCGCACATATAATAACAAAAATTCTCGAAATCAATTTCAAGAAAATCGCCGTAAAGTCAATAATTTTTAAGATAGCAACAATAAATATGGCTTGACGAAACGGATTAGAATCAATAAATTAAGCGGCTTACTCAAGCGGTGTTTTTTTAAGGATAGTTTACATGGAAGAGGCTATTGCAAAAGCTGGTGCGTTAATTGAAGCGATGGAGTATATCCGGCGGTTCCGCGAGCGGATCGTGGTTGTCAAGCTCGGCGGAAGCGTGCTGGACGATACGTCTCTGCAAAAAGAACTGCTGACCGATATCGCCTTTATGGCGACGGTCGGTATGCGGCCGATCATCGTCCACGGCGGCGGTAAAGCCATTACCAGGGCGATGAACGAAGCCGGGCTGGAACCGGTCTGGGTGCAGGGCCGAAGATATACCGATGAGCGAACACTGAGGATTGCCGAGCATACGCTGGTGCATAAAATCAATACGCCGGTCTGCGAGACGCTGACCGAACTGGGATGCGAGCCGATGGGACTGCATTCGCTCGGCAGTTGTGCCCTGTTCGCAGAGATGTTGCGCCTGGCCGGCGAAGACGGGCGAAAACTCGACGTCGGATTAGTCGGAAAAGTAGCGGATGTGAATGGACAATTGCTCAGGAAATTATGTGCCGACGGGACCATACCGGTAATCGCCTCGGTGGCCAAAGACAAGGCCGGCGGCAAATTAAACGTAAACGCCGACAGTGCCGCGGGCATGGTTGCAGCCGAGGTCGTTGCTGAGAAGCTCGTCGTTGTCAGCGACACACACGGGATACGAACCGACCTCGACGACCCTGACAGTTGGGTGTCGAGCTTGAATGAAGAGCAGATTAAGGAGATGATTGACGCCGGAATTATCACCGATGCGATGTTCCCAAAGGTCGAGGCCTGTATAACGGCACTGGATGCGGGGGTCAGCAAGGCGCATATTATCGACGGCCGGATTCCCCACTCGCTGCTGCTCGAAATCTATACCGACAAGGGAATCGGAACGCAAATAATGAAATAAACAACTTGACTGGATTTTAGATTGTCATGCTGAACGAAGTGAAGCATCTGGGATTTGAAGAGGATTTACACCAAGTAGCCGTTATAGATTCTTCGTTGCACTCAGAATGACATGTTTCATATATTTTTTCAAAGCAGTACTTAGATAAAAGTCAGTCAAGTTGAGAGAAACAGTACGAAGGAATAGTTTCTGCTTGTGCGGGAATAACTATAAAAAAACACGGGAAACGAGATACGAATTATGACTACACAGGAGACAATTGAACTGTTTGACAAGTATGTTATCGCCAATTATGGCCGTCTGCCGCGGGTAATCACCAAGGGCGAGGGCTGTTACCTTTATGACGCCGACGGCAATAAGATACTGGACATGTTCCCCGGCTGGGCCGTCAGTGGTTTAGGTCACTGCCATCCCAGGGTCGTCGAGGCCCTGCGCAAACAGGCCGGCGAGCTTTTGCATATCGATAATACTTTTTATTCCGAGCCGCAGGGACAGTTGGCAAAATTGCTGAGCGAGCGTGCGTTCGGCGGCAAATGCTTCTTCTGCAACAGCGGCGCCGAGGCCAACGAAGCAGCGTTGAAACTGGCACGCCTGCACACGGCACAGGAAAAATATAAATTCATCACCGCCGAAGGCAGCTTTCACGGCCGAACCTTCGCCACGGTAACCGCGACCGCTCAGCCGAAATATCACGAGGGCTTTTTGCCGTTGCTGCCGGGTTTTACTTATGTGCCGTTCAATGATATTGCGGCGCTCGAATCGGCATTCAGCGAAGAGGTTGCTGCCGTGATGGTCGAGCCGATCCAGGGCGAGGGCGGAATCAACGTAGCGACCGCCGAATATCTCGAGGCGATTCGCCGGCTCTGCGATGAAAACGGGGCAGTTATGATTTTAGACGAGGTCCAGACCGGAATCGGCCGGACCGGCAAATGGTTCGGATACCAGCATTTCGACGTCGAGCCGGACATCATTACGATGGCCAAAGCCCTCGGGGGCGGAGTTGCAATCGGAGCGATGATGGCCAGTGAAGAAATCGCCGCTTCGCTGGTGCCCGGCAAACATGCTTCGACATTCGGCGGAAACTCCCTGGCCTGCGCCGCCGGCGTCGCGGTAATTGAGGCAATCGAAGAAGACAAGCTGCTGGAAAACGCCGCCGAGCTGGGCCAATACACAAAAGACAAGCTCCTCGAACTGAAGCAAAAACATTTCATTATAGACAGCGTTCGCGGCATCGGCCTGATGATCGGCGTTCAGTTAACCGGCCCGGGCAATGATATCGTCGATAAATGCCTGGAGAAAGGTTTGCGAATAAACTGCACGAGCGGCACAGTCCTGAGGTTCATGCCGGCGATGATTGCCACGAAAGCACAAATCGACCAGGCAATTGAGATTCTTGACGCCGTTTTGGGCGATTCAGCTTAAATGACACCTTAGCCACAGAAACTACAGAGAAAGAGAATACAAGAATTATAAAGCCACAGAGGGCACAGAGATAAAAAAATAAAATGCCAGATGAGTTGACAGAGAAAATAATCGGTGCGGCCATAGAAGTTCATCGAGAACTTGGCCCAGGACTTCTCGAGTCGATTTATGAAGAAGCACTCTGCTATGAATTTGAACTTCAAGGGATAAAATATCAAAGACAAGTGCCGTCGGATATCATTTACAAAGGTAAAATTATCAAAGGACAGAAAATCGACCTTCTCGTTGAGGATGAAGTTGTTGTAGAAATAAAATCGCTGTCTAAAATGCCAGAGGTTGCTTTGGCGCAGACTCTTTCCTATCTAAAGGCAACAAAACTCAGAAGAGGCCTGATAGTAAACTTCGGCGAAAAACGACTTATCGATGGCATTAAACGAGTTGCTTTGTGACAGCCACAGAGAAAATCAGTTTCTTTCTTAGCCACAGAGAGCACAGAGGACACAGAGATAAACAAAGGAATTAAATAATCGTGGATAAAAAGCACATCATTGACGAAATTATTAGAACGGCCAAAGAAAATAATGGCATTCCATTGGGGATAGGTAAATTTGCCCGAGTGACGGGGATTAAGCGTAGAGATTGGTGTGGAAAATACTGGACCAAATGGGGCGATGCCATTAAGGAAGCGGGATACAAACCAAACAAAATGATATCTGCCTATGATGAGAATCTTTTAATAGAGCGCATAGTTTCATTGATTAGAGAAAAAAGAAAATTTCCTACGGCTGATGAAATCAGGTTGAAAGCTCATCAAACGAAAGGATTTCCAGCTTATAGTACATTTCTACGGTTGGGTAAAAAATCTGAAATGGCGCAAAAGATTCTCAATTATTGCGAAAGTAACCCTGGATATGAAGACATTATTGAAATTTGTAAAGTAGTTCTAGCTTCTTCGGAAAAAGAGGAAAGAGATGTTGATTTTGAAGAGGCTGAACCACGATTTGGCTTCGTGTACCTGATGAAATCGGGGCGATATTATAAGATAGGAAAAAGTGATTGTGTTGAAAAACGAAAGTATGAAATAGGAATTAAGCTTCCGGAAAAGTTAAAAATAATACATAAAATTAAGACAGACGATCCAAATGGAATAGAGGCCTACTGGCATAAAAGATTTGAAGATAAAAGGAAAGGCGGCGAGTGGTTTGATTTATCAAGTAGTGATGTAAAGGCATTCAGAAGAATAACATTTATGTTAAGACAGTATTTGAAACACTAATTCTCTGTGTCCTCTGTGCTCTCTGTGGCCAAAAAAATAAATTCTCTGTGTGCTCTGTGTCCTCTGTGGCTAAACAAAAAAAGCAT
>CBDVBU010000049.1:0-14071 GCA_965372295.1 uncultured Phycisphaerae bacterium | reverse complement strand
CAGACCATAGTTCGTACCGTACGGGATATCAGAAGCAATCGGAATATACCGCCGAAAGAACGCTTGGTTGTATCCGTTAAGTCGCAACAGGAGATTGTCGAGATTCTTGAACGAAATTCAGAGCTTATTAGCCAATTGGCTGGTATTATGGAATTTAACGCCGGGACGGATATTGTAAAACCTGCAAATGCAGCCGTTTCAATCGCAGGCGTCACTGAGGTGTATGTCCATGATGCGATTGATCCGGAAGCCGAGCAACGCCGATTGGAGAAACAGAAACTGCAGATAGAAAAAGCGAAAGAATCAGTAGAAGCCAAGCTGGGGAACAAAAATTTTGTGATGAAAGCCAAGCCCCAAGTCGTTGCTCAGGCCAAAGCCAGGCTGGCCCAGCTTGTCGAACAATTAAATACTGTTGAAAAGCACCTTTCGGAATTGACAAATAGTGGGTGAGTGAACTCAGAAGTTCCTGCCTGCATCTACCATATTAAGGTGGCGCTAAAATGGAAATGGAAGCTGAACTATCGCGTATCATCATAAACGAAATGTCCGACCAGCAGGTGATAGTTCTCAAAGAGCGTCACGGCGATCGAAGTTTTCCTATCGTTATAGGCATAGTTGAAATTTTTGCAATTGATCGCAGATTGAAAGGTATCGAGCCGGTTCGCCCGATGACGCACGACCTGTTGGCGAATATCATTGAAGATCTCGGCGCCAAGATCGAAAAGATCGTAATTAGTGATTTGCGCCACCACGTTTTTTATGCAACTCTGCACCTGAGTTTGAACGGGCGCACAATTGAAATCGACTCTCGCCCCTCCGACGCGATTGCCCTTTGCGCAGCATCAAACGCGCCTATTTATGTTGCTGATCATGTTTTTGAGCAGGCTTCTCAGTAAAGAAGGTCGAAATAATCAGCAATCCGACCCCAATGCAAAGCAAACTGTCCGCGACGTTAAAAGTCGGCCAGTGATAGTTTTCCCTGTACACGTCGATGAAATCTCGTACTGAGCCATTATTGAAAAGACGGTCATAGAGATTTCCGCAAACGCCGGCAGCAAAAAGCCCCAGAGCGATATGAACCAGTTTGTGCTGACCCCCGCTGAAAAGAAAGACGGCGAAGATTCCAATTATTGCAATAATCGAAACTGCTGCCAGGAAATAGGGCTTGCCTGCGAACAGGTTAAAAGCGGCACCGTTATTTACTGCGATTACAAGTCGTAAGAAACCATCTATGACAGGGTAGGTTTCATGTGGTTTCAACCAGTCGAATACGGCTTTTTTAGTCCACAAATCCAGTGCCAGCCCACCGGCCATCAAAGACCAGAATATAAGATGTGTTTTTGCGTCCGGCAGCGAGAGGGCCATTTGCTTGAAAAAAGCCCGGCTTGGACTCGGCCGGGCGCTACTGGCTTTCGTCTTGATTTCCGTCATAATTCGTATTTACCGTTTTGCGTTACTGTCCCTTATCACCGTTGATAGTTTGTCAGTTGGCAGGGAATTATATCACACTAAGTATCGCTGTCAAAAACTTTTAGCACAAGTGGAAATTTTGTTTTTGCAGGGGCTCTCTTAATGTTTGACATAATGATCGCAACGTTGTATCATATTCTCAATTCAATTAGACTGTAAATGTAGACGAGGTAATACCTCGTCTTTGTTATATTTGCTTGAAAGGTTTTTTATGGCTAAACGCAAGGTGACTTTGAAAAACAAGCCATATATGCTAATTATCCGTGACGGCTGGGGTTATAATCCGAACAGTTCCGAAGACCAATTCAATGCTATCAAGTGCGCGAATACGCCGGTGGATGACATGCTCATGGCCGAATATCCGAACTGCCTTATCCATACCAGCGGAGAAGACGTGGGCCTGCCGGACGGTACGATGGGTAATAGTGAAGTAGGGCATCAGAATATCGGGGCGGGCAGGATCGTTCCACAGGAATCCGTAAGAATCAGCAAAACCATTCTGGATGGATCTTTCTTCGAGGCGCAGGAGTTTCTGAATCTCATCGAATTCGTAAAGAAAAATAACGGCAAAATGCACGTGATGGGCCTGTGTAGTGACATTGGCGTCCATTCGCTGTTGGGCCATCTGTATGGCCTGCTGGAATTAGCAAAAAGAAACGACGTCAAGGACGTTTTTATCCATGCGTTCATGGACGGCCGGGATTCGCCGCCGGACAGCGGAGCCGGATATATCGCCGATATCGAAAGGAAGGCCAAAGAGATCGGTGTGGGCAAAATCGCATCGGTCATGGGACGGTTCTACGCGATGGACCGCGACAGCCGGTGGGACCGTGTACAGAAGGCTTATGAATGCCTGGCGATAGGCAAGGGTCTTAAAGCTGGCAGCGCGGCCGAGGCCGTCGCCAACAGCTACGAAAAGGAAGTTACTGATGAATTTATAGAGCCGACTTGCATTGTTAACGAGGACAGCGAGCCGGTCGCGACAATCGAAGACGACGACGGCGTAATTTTCTTCAACTTCCGTGGCGACAGACCTCGTGAAATCACAAGGGCGCTTGTCGTGCCGGACTTTAAGGAATTTACCAGGACAACCAAACCGGATATTTATTTTGTCTGCATGACCGAATACGATGCAACGATCCCTGCGCCGGTGGCGTTTCCAAAGCTGTCGAAGATGAAAAATATCCTGGCAGCGTATTGGGGCTCACTGGGGCTGAAACAGTTTCGCTGTTCCGAGACGGAAAAGTATGCACATGTTACGTTCTTCTTCAACGATTATACCGAGAAACCGTTTCCCGGCGAAGACAGGCAAATCGTGCCTTCGCCCCGGGTCCGCACGTACGATTTGAAGCCTGAGATGAGCGCTTATGAGGTTTGCGAAGTTGTGCTGGAAAGGCTGGATTCGAACAAATACGATGTGGTCGTAGTAAATTTTGCCAATCCGGATATGGTCGGTCACACGGGAATTTTGTCGGCGGCCGTAAAAGCAGCTGAGGTGGTGGATGAGTGCGTCGGCAGAATTCTCGACAAGGTCAAAAGCATGGGCGGCGCAGCCATTATTACGGCCGACCACGGCAACTTCGAGAGAATGTGGGATACCCCAAAGAATCAGCCGCACACGGCCCACACCGTCGGTGATGTGCCGCTGATTGTATTCGACGAACGCTTCAAGGGCAGCAAGCTTCGCCGGGACGGAAGATTGGCCGACATCGGCCCAACCCTGCTGCAAATGATGGACCTGCCGCAACCCGAAGAAATGACCGGCAAAAGTCTGTTGCTTGAGTAAATTGGAGGCAATAATAATGAAGCTGGATTTAAGCAGTCTCCGTAAGGCGGTTGATTCTTTGGAGAAAACATTAAAAGTTTCGAAAAACAAGATATTGGCTGTCAAGTTGGATAACGATGTAAAAGATGCTATAAGGGCAGGAGTCATCCAAAATTTTGAATTTACTTATGAATTATGCTGGAAGTTTATGAGGCGGTGGCTCAGGGAAAATGCCGATGTTGAGGAGGCTGAATATCCGCGCACTCGCAAGGAGCTTTTTCGTCTGGCGGCACGTTTCGGTCTGATTAAAGAACCTCTGTCATGGTTTTCCTATAGCGATGCACGCAATCTGACATCGCATACCTATGATGAAAATAAGGCCGAATCGGTCTATGAAACAGCGGTAGGTTTCTTAGGAGATGCCAGATATCTCCTGGATAGACTTCAAGAACACAATGATTGATGTAGAAGAAATATATTTGGCCGAAATCCGCCGGATTCTGGGTGAGCACGTCTCCGATTGCGAAGTTCGTGTTTTTGGCTCCCGTATCGAAGGCACGGCACGTGATTTTTCTGATCTCGACCTTGTGCTGGTCGGCAGCGAAAAACTAAACTGGCGAAAGATAGAGTTACTCAAAGATGCCTTTGCTTCGTCCAATATCCCAATGACCGTAGATGTGATTGACTGGCACGCAATATCAGACGATTTTAGAGCGATTATAGAAAACAATTACGAAATCATTCAGGAAAGAAATTAGAAATTCGGAATATATCTGTAACAGCAAAACCTGCCGTGTTTCAGCCAAACAGGCCCTTAAAATGACCAAATCCAAGTGATTCGGCTTATCCGATTGAATCCTCTATTATGCTATAAGTAAAGGCAGACTGAAACTACATGTTTCAAAGAAGGTTGAGGATGATTATTTTACATTCTCTTATATTTGTTTCCATTGGTAGTTAATCAAGTCAATAAGACGTGGGGATTGAAACTCGAAACACTGTGCTTCTGGTTGGAAAGGTGATATTTCAGTTCTCGAGAAACCAATAATGCGGAAGCGCTTTTTGCGAGGACAGAAAGTGAAACAAAAAGTGCATGCTCAAGAGGATTAGTCTTGGGTTTGCCCGTGAAAAATGATGGATTTGACCATTTAGAAAGTTCTTTGTTGCAAACGTCAATAAATTTGAAAAATTGCAAATCTTGCTGCGAAAATGCAGATAGACAATCGGAATCGATAGCTAAGATTTTGATATCAGGATTGTCTTGATGCGTACGTATGGTAAAATAGTTGTCATCTTGAAGAACGCTTATCAGCCTCAGTGCCTTTTGGCAGGAGATTTCCGGACGGAATCGAGTATTGCATGAATCATGTGAAGGCAACTTACCTGCATAATCAAATCCTTTAACTTTAGGTTGGCTACGCTTGATAAGCTGTTTTGGAACAACATGATCATCGCTTTTCTGACCAGAGACCGGCAACCCACATAGATAACAGATGTTTTTACATTGATATCTCATTTTTTCTTTTATTTTTTAACTTTTGATTGACAATCAACTCTATCCAAACTGAACTTTTGTTTCAACGGTAAAATTTTCTATGCAAACCGCCTACGAATCCTAACCAGTAGTGTGAGAAGCTGCTGGAATTATCCAAAAAAATGGATACAATGATTCAGGTATGGGACAAATAAGAATTCTTGACCAGAATATGATTAATATGATTGCAGCCGGCGAGGTAATCGAGCGCCCGGCCAGCGTGGTCAAGGAATTAATGGAAAACAGCATCGATGCGGGAGCGACGAAAATCACCGTATCTGTCGAAGATGGGGGCAGGAAACTCATATCGATAGCCGATAACGGCTGCGGAATGGAGGCAGAGGATTTGGCCTGCGCGTTTGAGCCGCACAGTACCAGCAAAATCAAAACCAGCGCCGACCTGCACGGCATATCAACGCTTGGCTTTAGGGGTGAAGCACTGGCAAGTATTGCTTCTATAGCACAAGTTCGTGCTGTCAGCAGGCCTGTCCTTGAGCAAAGCGAAGGAATGAAAGATTCCACAGGAGCTCACTGTATCGAGATTGACTGTGGGGACAAGGGGGGCGTCAGCCCATGCAGCGCCGATTACGGTACGACCATCCAGATCAGGGACATTTTTTATAAACTGCCTGCCCGGCGTAAGTTTCTGAAAACCGCCAACACCGAAATGGGCCATATCACCGAGCAATTCACACGTATCGCACTTGCGAATGATAACCTGGATTTGACACTGATACGAAACGGCAAAGAGCTTTATCGGCTGTCGGACAAAGACGATCTTCGCCTGCGCATAACCGAACTGTTCCCGATACATTCGAGTGACATTTCTGAGAATCTGATTGAGGCCGAAAGCGGTGAAAAAGGCCTGCACGTCCAGGTCCTGATGGGCAAGCCGCTCATTTCACGGACAAATAATCGATTTCAATACGTGTTTCTAAATGGCCGGTTCATCCGTGACAAATTCATCTCGCACGCTATCAAAGAGGCGTATCGCGGGCTTCTGGAGCCAGGCCGGTTCCCTGTCGTTTTTTTGTTCATTAAGATGCGCTTTGAAGACTACGACGTGAACGTGCATCCGACGAAAATTGAGGTGCGTTTCTATAATGCCAATCTGGTTCATTCGCAGATTCTCGGAGTCCTGCGTGAAAAGCTCCTGGGGACAAATCTTGATATGCCGGGCAAGCTGCCGGAAATGCAACACGCTCAAAGCACTTCGCGGCACTCGCTTCCGGTGCGGGACCACAAAATTGCCGATGCAATGGCTGAGTTTTTCAGAAAGCACAGACCGGCTCAAACACAACAGCAACTGGGATTTCGTCAAACCTCTCCGGGCAGAGTCCATGCCGTATCGCACGAGAAATCCGCGCAGTACGACAGGAAATTCCTGCAAATACATGATAGTTTCATTGTGGCACAAACTGAAGAAGGATTCGTTATTATAGATCAGCATGCGCTTCACGAGCGTATAATATATGAAGATTTGTGCAGGCGGATGCGAAAAAGCAAGCTCCAGTCACAGAGGCTGCTGATTCCCGAGAGTTTTGAGGTTAGCGTCTCCGGGGCGGAGGCCCTGAAAGCCAATACCGACCTGACGGACAAATTGGGAATCGAGCTTGTGCCGTTCGGCCCCAGGACAATGGCTGTCCAGGCATTTCCCACCCTGCTGTCGAGCGTTCAACCGCTCGATTTTGTTCAGGATTTGATAGATTTACTCGACCGCAAGGATGCAGGACTTGATGCCGAGAGGCTGCTCGATGAGGTTTTAAATATGGCTGCATGTAAGGCGGCAATCAAGGCGGGCCAGAAGCTGACCGATAGCGAAATTGAACAAATGCTTGCGGATAGGCAAATCGCCGAGTCGGCAAGTCGCTGTCCGCACGGTAGGCCCACCACAATAAAATTTTCAATAAGCGATCTGGAAAAGCAGTTCAAGAGAACCTGATGAATAAATGGTCTTGGCTATTACTGATCATTTCGTGCTGGATGACTATTGGATTTGCCGTGTTTAGTCCGCGGCAGGATCAAAACGTCAGCGTTACCGGCCTGTTGAATCAGAACGGCAGGATTGTCTCTTTAGCCCCAAATCTTACGGAAATTCTTTTTGCGATTGGGCTGGATGACGAAATTGTCGGTGTTACGCTTGACAGCGATTATCCCCCGGATGCGGCGGAAAAGCCGAAAGTCGGAACGTTCTGGCAGCCGAATATTGAAGCCGTAGTGGCCGCAAGGCCGGACATGGTGATTACGCTTGGATTCGAGCAGCAGAAGAATCTTGCTGGGTGTTTGAGACGAATCGGCTATAACAGTCTGACAGTAGATATTGAAAAGGTAAGCGATCTTTTCGATGCGATCGAAAGAATTGGGGCGGCGACAGGCAGGCAGCGCCAAGCAAATGATTTAATAAGTCGTATCAGGACAAACTTGCAGCAACTCGCGATCCTGGTCGGCGGCGAGGCCAAAGTCAGGGTGCTCTGGGTCGTTCAGAGAGAACCTTTGCGGGTAGCCGGAAGAGACACATTTGTCAACGAGATGATTGAACTGGCAGGCGGCGAAAATGCAATCGGGCCGACGGTGCATAAATATCCCCCGATTGGTTCTGAGCAGGTCATTGCCTGTAATGCCGACGTTATTATTGAATCGGCGATGGGCCGGGAGGATATTGAGAGCCAACGGGACAGGGCGTTGCAATATTGGAGTAAATTTAAGCACCTGCCTGCCGTGGCAAGCCGTCGAGTATATGTAATTGACGGCGATACGGTCTCACGGCTTGGGCCGCGACTATACGAGGGGACAGAGACGATTGCCAGATGTTTAAGGCCCCACCTTTTCGAGAAGTAAGGCAATGAAACAATTGTTGACACCAAAAAAGCTGACCGCTAGGATTGGATTAGCCCTTGCGGTGCTTGCGGCAGTAATGTTCGTTTGCTCTCTGATTGGCACGGAAAGCGTTTCATTGAAAGCGGTATTTGCCGGGTCCGATACACAGGCGGCGGCAAATCCCGACTATGAAATTTTTATTAGGATCAGGCTGCCGCGAATTATTCTCGCCGGCCTGGTAGGTGCGGCGTTGGCATGTGCCGGTGTCGTGTTTCAGGTTCTTTTGCGGAATCCTCTTGCCGATCCCTATATATTAGGGATATCGAGCGGAGCCGGATTAGGGGCGATTATTGCTGTGATCAGTGGATTGAACTGGACGTTGTGGGGACGTTCTCCGATTGCGGTTTTCGCATTTGCGGGGGCATTGGGGACGGTCTGGCTCGTATGGTTCATAGGACGGTTGACGGGAAAGTTTCATGTAACCGGCCTGCTGCTCGCAGGAGTTGTGGTCAACGCCTTCTTTTCAGCCCTAATGATGTTCCTGACGTCGATAGCGAAATCGGATCAGGTTTATGCGACATTATTCTGGTTAATGGGCAATATGACAGAGGGAGATTTTCTCGTCCTGTGGATCAGTGCCGGATGTGTGGTTACAGGAATAGTAGCTTTGTTCTACATCAGTCCGCAGTTAAATGCTTTGAGTTTCGGCGCCGATGATGCCAGGAGTATGGGCGTCAACGTCATCAGAACACGGACAATCGCTTTTGGAATTGCAGCGGGAATCACCGCTGTTGCGGTCAGTCTCAGCGGACTCATAGGATTTGTCGGGCTTGTCGTCCCGCACGGGGTAAGACTGGTATTCGGCCCCGACCATCGCCAGTTGCTCCCGCTGAGCGCTATTGCCGGGGCGATATTCATGGTTGTTGCCGATACGCTGGCGCGTATTATCGTTGCTCCCGCACAGTTGCCGGTCGGTGTAGTGACAGCCATTGTCGGCGGGCCTTTCTTCCTGATTTTGTTGGTCAAATATAGTAGAAAAGTAAGCTGGTTAAGATGAGCAGTATTATAGAAGTTGAGAATCTGGGTTTCGGCTATACCTCAGAGGCCACAATTCTGAAAGATATGAGCTTTAATGTCAAGCCGGGGACATTTGTGGCGATAGCCGGCCCGAACGGGGCCGGCAAGAGCACGCTGCTTAACCTGATGTGTCGAGCCCTGACGCCGAATTTGGGTACGATCAGGATTGACGCAGCGGCGATAGAATCATATAGCATCCGGGCACTTGCTGCAAAAGTGGCGGTTGTCAGACAGGAGCTTGTGCCGGTCTTTGGCTTTTCGGTCATGGAAACGATTTTGATGGCAAGGACGCCTTATTACGGCTCAACAGGATTCGAGAGCCGGGCCGACAGGGAAATTGCGAATGATGCACTTAAGGCAACGGATACGGCTCGGTTTGCCTGCCGCCCGCTAACAAGTCTGAGCAGCGGCGAGCGGCAACGCGTTTTTATCGCGAAGGCGCTTGCTCAAAACAGCCAGATCATGCTTTTAGACGAGCCGACGAACTTCCTGGATATGAAACATCAGGTTGGTATATACGACTTGCTCAAAACCGCACAAGTTGAAAAAGGTAAAACAATCGTTGCCGTAACACACGATATTAACCTGGCGACTCAATATTGTGACGAAATTCTGCTTCTCGGCGCCGACGGCAGTTACCATATCGGCAAAACAAAAGCTGTTCTGTCTCCGGACAAAATCAAAGAGGTTTTTGACATTGATGTCTTTGCGGGCAAGGTTGGACAGGAAAAGTTTTTTATTCCTTTGGGTAAATTAGCTAAAAACAGCAGAAAAACCAATAACGAACCATGAAATACCTGATTGTAAATACTTATTACACACAACTTTAAGTCTATTCAATGATTTAGCTTGAATAATCTCCTTACGTTGTCTATACTTTTCGGGCTTGAATTGGGCTATTCGATGAACAAACAATGTATGTATTATACTCTAAGATATTATAATGATTATTCGTGTAGATGTCTCAAGTAGTACAGCAGAAGAAAGGTGGACAAAGAAGTGGTACAAAAACGTAACAAGACATCCAGGGAGCAAGTAAGCTCAACCAGGAGAAAGAAACGCGGTTTGGTAAACGCCGATGCTAAGCATTTCAAAGAATTGTTGCTGGAGAAGCGAAGGGAAATCCTAAAAAATGTTAGCGAGTTTGAAGATGAAGCTCTAAGGAAATCCCGTTTGGATGCAACCGGAGATTTGTCAAGTATGCCGATCCACATGGCTGACCTCGGAACGGATAACTACGAACAGGAATTCGCCTTGGGATTAATGGATAGTGAAAGGAAGTTGCTTAGAGAAATTGACAATGCGTTGGGGCGTCTTGAGAAAAAAACTTATGGTATCTGCGAAGGGACCGGTAAGCCAATACCCAAGGCCCGGCTTGAAGCACAGCCTTGGGCCAGGTACTGCGTTGAACACGCCCGTATGCTGGAACAGGGACTTGTAGTAGAACAAGAAGAATAAATTTTAGTATGAAACACAGATGTCCGATCTGTCACAAGATCGTTAAAACATCATCTAAAGAAAAAACTGAAGAAGCAAAATTCCTTCCCTTTTGCTCCCGGCGGTGTAAGTTTATAGACTTGGGTACATGGCTGGATGCCGACTATAAAATAGTGTCCAGTCCTGAGTCACAGGAATCCGGCGGGTCATCCGATATCTCACACACCTCTTCCGACAAGCAGTAAACAACAGCTTTCGGCAACAAAATCTTATAAAAGTTGTTGAAATCGACCGATAATACATTATATATATTTTCGTTCGCTTTATATTTATCCAACGGCAATTGTAACCTTCTTGAAAGGAAGCAAAATGGTCAGCGGCAAAGAATCCTATCAATTATTTAATGATTTTATCTTTCCAAAATTATTCCAGACTTTCCGTATGTCCATCCAGCCGACGAAATTGATAATTACTATTGTTGCACTTGCCGTTATATGTCTGGCAGGTTGGATTATGGACTTTAGTAAAACCGTTGTTGTTAAGCGCGATAACGAAGGCAGAATTGTGGAGACAGAGTTAAAGATTTATATGACTGACGCCGACCGCAACGAGGTGCTGTCAGAAATCGAAAAACTCAGGCAAAACGGCCAGCGCAGCGGTGTATTTTCCACGATGTGGCATTTCGCCGCTAAAAAGTTCCATGGTGCGGTAGATTCGGTATTTGCAATAGATGTACCGGGTGTTGTGCAAAATATTGCCGATTATTTCAAGGCAGTCGGATGGGCTATCAGGTACCACATGGTTTATTGCATCATCTTTTTCATAATAATGCTTGCCGTGATTTCCATCTCCGGAGGTGCCGTCTGCCGAATAGCAGCTCTGCAATTTGCCCGGGGAGAAAAACCGGGTTTGACCGAAGCGTTGCGATTCAGCACAAAGAGATTCCTAAATTTTTTCACGGCACCGTTAGCGCCGATTGGCATAATTATTTTCATAGGGCTTTTCATATTTCTTTTGGGATTGGCAGGTAACATTCCGCGGGCAGGAGAGTTAATAGTAGGTCTCGGTATGCCGCTGGCCTTATTTGCAGGTGTATTGATAGCGGTCATTGTGATAGGTGCTGTTGCCGGGTTAAACTTGATGTTCCCTGCTGTGGCGTATGACGGTTCCGACTGCTTTGATGCTATAAGTCGCTCCTTTAGTTATGTGTATGCCAAGCCATGGCGGATGGTTGTTTACACTATCATAGCTGCGGTTTATGGTTCAATTTGTTATACATTCGTTCGACTTTTCGCCTTTTTGTCGCTCTGGATTACTCGCTGGTTATTGCAGCTTGGTCTCTGGGTCGATAACGGCAGTAAAGAGGTCAATAAACTTGTAGCAATCTGGCCGAAGCCCGAATTTAGGTATTTGCTTGGCTCTTCAAGTCCGGCAACGGCTAACTGGACGGAATCAATAGCAGCTTTTTTGTTATACTTATTCTTGCTTGTTGTTGTCGGGTTGGTGGTTTCTTTCATAATCAGTTTTTATTTTTCTGCTAATACTATAATCTATTCGCTTATGCGCAAAACGGTCGACAATACTGCTTTTGAGGATATTTATATGCAATTCGACGAAGCAGAAGTTGAGCCGACTGCCAACGAACTGCTACCGAAGGAAGAGCCGCCGTCATCGGAGTCTGAATCGAAGCAGGATGAATCATCTTCGGAGCAGTAACGAAGCGAGCTTTTTACGCGAATGACGGAGTATGCCGGACTGAAGGAAACTGTAGTGCCGAGAGAATATGTCTGAGACAAACACAAACATACAGCCAAACAACAAGGATAAATATCTGCCGGAATTTTCAACTCCCTTCCCCGCCTTACTGCTTCGTGTCCGCAGGCCCATGATTGTAATTGCCCACATAATTGCTTTCGCTGCTTCTTTGATGCTTTCTTTTCTTGTAGTACAGAATATGCAGTTCAGGGCGGAATGGCTTGAGCTGTATCCCGCTTTGCTGATGCTTTTTCTTATCATAAAGTTGCCGGTATTCGGTCTTTTCAAGCAGTACCGCGGCTGGTGGCGATATGTCGGGATTTCGGATCTTCTCGGGATATTCGGGGCGTCACTTGTCAGCACTTTTATTATCGTGGTTTTATGGTTCGCAATCGGCAATATCCCTGCCGTTCGTATAAGTTTACCATCGGGTCTGGAGAGACCTGCCGAAGGTGTATGTATAGCCGATATGTTTGCCACAGTTTTTATGCTTGGCGGATTAAGGATTATTATACGGCTGTATTTTGAGGAGTTTCGCACCGCCGAAGCCGGTCGATTGAAGCGATTTCTTATAGTTGGCGCAGGCAATGCCGGCGAGGCGCTGCTGCGAGAAATTCTCCGCATGCCCGTGACTCAATATGATGTTGTCGGCCTGATTGACAATGACTCTGTCAAACAGGGCACTCATATTCACGGAATACCAATTCTTGGTACTGTTGAACAAATGCCTGAAATCTGCGAAGAACGCAAAATCGAAGAAATTGCCATCGCAATGCCCTCAGCAAGCCCTCAGCAGCTAAGGCGTGTTATCCAGGTATGCGAAGGGACTAAAATTCGATTTCGTATCGTTCCTTCGATTACGGATATCGCTTCCGGCAAGCTTCGTGTCTCTCAGATTCGAGATGTTGATATTAACGATTTATTGGGCAGAGAAGCTGTGAAGCTCGATATGGACCAGATAGAAGCCTTTGCAAAGGATAAGACCATTCTGGTAACCGGTGCCGGAGGCTCCATCGGCTCGGAAATGTGCAGGCAGCTATGCAATTTCAATCCGAAGCTGCTTCTGCTTGTCGAGCAGGCTGAAAATCCGTTGTTCTATATAGAACGGGAATTGCGTAAGCAATTTACCGCAGTGAATATCGAGGCGATAATCTGCAATATTACCGACAAGATTCGTGTGGATGAGATTTTGGGAGATTATAAGCCACAGGTTATTATTCACGCTGCGGCTCATAAGCATGTACCTTTAATGGAGCTTAATGCCAAAGAAGCTATCAAAAATAATATTTTGGGCACGCAAATTGTTGCTGATGCAGCAGACAATTACAACGCTGCCAACTTCGTGATGATCAGTACGGACAAAGCCGTTAATCCGACGAGCATAATGGGTTCATCCAAGAGAATTGCAGAGATGTATATTCAGGATCTCAGCAGGACGAGCGAGACGCACTTCGTGACTGTACGGTTCGGCAATGTACTCGGCTCCGATGGCTCGGTTGTGCCTATTTTTAAGAAACAAATAGCCGAAGGAGGCCCCGTAACCGTTACGCACCCGGAAATGAAGCGGTACTTTATGACCGTACCGGAAGCGAGCCAGCTTGTTTTACAGGCCGCATCAATGGGAAAAGGGGGAGAGATATTTGTACTCGAAATGGGCGAGCCGGTGAAAATTGTGGACCTTGCCAGAGAGCTTATTACGCTCAGCGGCTTCAGGCCCGGCGAAGATATTGAAATGATTTTCACAGGACCAAGATCCGGCGAGAAGCTCTTTGAAGAGCTTTCGATAGAAGGCGAAGACATGCAGCGAACAAGACACCCCAAAATCAGTATATGGAAGAATATTCCGATGGACCGTGAAAGGCTTCGAGTGAGTATAGATGAGTTGGTTAATATTGCAAAGACCCGGACCTACAGTGAAATTACCCGGAAAATCAAAGAGCTTGTACCGGAATACACCGGCGGAAATAACAATAGTTAATCAGTCCAACCATATCCGGACTATGGCGCCTGCCTCTCAGAACCAAGGCAAACGTCCCAAAGCTGAATGGGATCAAACATATCCTTAGGCATTGACAGTTTTTCAGTAGGAATAACTATGTGTACATTAATAACAAAGCCCTGTGGCCAGTCACAGGGCTTGTGGAACAACATTCAAGCTTCGTAGTGAGAGGTTTTTGTTAGAGTGAGTTAGCCGCTCTCTTTTTTCTTCTTCTTTT
>CBDVBU010000048.1:0-14216 GCA_965372295.1 uncultured Phycisphaerae bacterium | reverse complement strand
GCTCTACCTGTCATTGGTCCCATACCTCCAGGACCTGTTCCATCTCCACGTGGCATAATAAATCTCCTTTCGAAATAAGATTAAGCTCTTGTCATTTTCGTACCACATTTTGGACAACTTCTTGCATTGCAAGGCTGCCTGACAATATGAGGGACTACTGCTGCGCAGTTCGGGCATATACAATTTCCGCCCGGTCCTGCGGCGAACGGTCCACCCATTCTGCCTCTACCCTGGCCTTGCCCTCGCCCCATGCCGCTGCCTTGACCTGTCGGCCCTGTACCATCTCCTCTGGGCATAATATCCATCCTTTCTGCAATTAATGCTAACTTAAATTTACCACTAAACTCACCTGCGTCTGCTCCGGCATCAAAAACCGATTCTACCCACAACAGGCTTCATATATCACGGCACCGCCTAACCCGCACAAAATCCGGCATCCCTTCCTTGGATACCCTACTTGATCGGAATCAGGACAACATTACGGAATTCCTTTGGCGAGCCTTCCGACTGCAGACATATCTTGCCCGGCGTCTCCTCGCATTCGGTGGCGCTGTTCTGGAGAAGGCGATTGACGTAAATTCTCAGGTCGCCGCCATTCATATAGACCTCGTAATCGTTCCACTGGCCGAGCGGTTTTTCGTTCGACGGATGCATCTTCGGGGTATGACGGCCTCTGGTACGAGCGGGATCGGTTTTCATCGGGAAGCTACCTATGTTAAAGATATCGCCCATGCTGCCGGACATACCCTGGGCCTCGATTGACTTGGGCCAGACCTTGTCGGGGCCGGTCATTCGCACCAACAGGCCGCTATTGCCCGGCTTTATGTGCCGCATCTGCAGGCGAACGACGTAGTTTGTATAGTCTTTCTTCGTGCGGATATAGCCGGCGGGCCTGCCCGTCACAGTCATCGCGCCGTCTTTGACGGCGAAAGTGTTCTTGAGAGCATCACTGGAGAATATCCAGTCGGTAAGGTCTGTGCCGTTGAAGAGTCGGACGGCCTTGCCGTAATTTTCCGGCAGATGTTTTATGTAAATGTCCTTGAATTCGACGACCATCGGCGGGCCCGCGTGGATTTGCAGCGCAAGTAGTCCTTCCAGTGCGGCGCCTTTGCTGTCCCTCGGGTCATCAGGGTTGGTCACGCGGTCGTTGTCAATAAGCTCTATCGTAGGGTATCCGTTGAGGTATTGCAGGATGTGGTTGCCCCGTGCAATGATGGTGTATTCGTTCCAGTCCTTGTCCTTGTAGTAGACGGCCTTTTTCAGTGCCTCGACGTCGGATACCTTGCCAACGACTTTCTTGTTGCCCTGCTCGTCGATGATCATCATATCGCCGACGTTAACCAGCCAGCCCCGGCCTCGCTCGTGATAGAGAAAGCCCACTTTGCCGGGTGCGTTTTGTACTTCTGCCTGATAGCCGGAGATGACCCACTTGTTGACTTCTTTGCTGCGGTACTGAACGCCGGAGTTGCCGTTCTGGATGCGGAATTTGATTTTGAGGATGAAGTTCTTGACCTTGCCGTCTCGCCAGATGCAGAACGTATTGCCGCGGGCGGGATTTTCCTCCGTGGTCTGTCCGCGGATTACGCCGTCCTTTACCGACCACAGCCGCGGGTCACCATCCCAACCGGTCAGGTCCTTGCCGTTAAAAATACTTACGAAGCCAAGCTCAGGATTTCGGGCACTCTGGGTCGCCGCTGCTAAGGCATCAACCGCCATCACAACAATCCCAACCAGCATACAAACTACAATTAACCTTTTCATTTGTCTTTCTCCTTACTTTTGTTTGAGCCAACTCAATGAGCCAAATATGTCAGCCCACCATATTAATATTGCACATTCGGCGGGTCTTTGACTTTGCGACCGGCAGCCCAGTACATTGCCCGAAAGACAAGCTGCTGGAAGTGCGGATTGCTCCACGCCTCCCGGCCATGACCATTGCCGGTATAAAAAACCCTTCCTTTGCCGTAAAACGATACCCAACTCATCGACTGCTTTCGATCAATAAATCCTCTTTTTTAATAACTTGTAAACTTCCTATTTTTCTATCACTTCTTTACTATAGTTGGTGAACTGCCTCAATATTGCTTCAGTAGTCCATCGGGTTGCTCTTGCTACTATTTCCGGACAGTCACCTTTGCCTTTGTCTCTAACATCTTTGCACAAAACACTTTCATACGTTTCTTTAAATCGTTCATATACCGCATGAATTAATTTATGAGCTAAACTTGTATCTCCAAACGGACCTGTTCCACATAAATAACCAATAATTATCCCTGAACCTGTAAATGCCCCACAATTCTGCATACCGGTTGGAGTTGCTCCGCCATCTAAACAACAAGCTGTTCTGAATACATCTTCGTTTTTGGGAATAAACTCAATAGCATCCTGGAGAGCAGCAACTGTACACCTGCAACATCCCCCGTGCTTCTTCTCATATTCATGCCCCAGTTTATATGCTTTTTCTTTTATTTCCTTTGCTCTATGGCCAATATCAATTTGGCTGTTTTTATCCAACGCCTTAAACTGTACTCCACGTATTTCTGCACCTTCAGCTTTGTGGGTCACCAGGGCACTTAATAAACCTACACCTGCTAATTCTAAAAATTCGCGTCTGCTTCTGTAGAACCTTTTTTCCATGATACCACCACTGTTGCCTACGTATCAAAAACGTTAACCTCTTGTCATTTTAGTACCACATTTTGAACAACTTTTTGCATTACAAGACTGTCCAGCAACATGAGCGATTCTGTGCTCGTATCTCCAATTAACTGCTAACTTGGATTAAATCTACCACCGATAACCAAATCTGGCTCTGCCGCGACCGCGGCCCCCGCCCCGCCCGAATCCGCGGCCGAAACCAAAGCCTCTACGAAACCACGGAGTGACTCGGCCACCGTAACCATACAAACCTGTACCATAGGGCCTGACTGCCGGCACGCCGGAACCGTAAAAACCGGCTCTACCCATAACAGGATTCATGTAACCCGGTACGGGGAAACCCGCACAGAAACCGGCGGATCTTCCTGTCATTGGTCCCATTCCAGCAGGACCTGTTCCATCTCCTCTTGGCATAATAATCACCTCCTTTTCAACATTTTCAAGATTCTCAACTTTATGGCTAACGGGCACACTTTGTAGTCCCGCAAAACCTTTCACTTCGCCCGGATCTTCTTCGGAGACCATCAAGGCACAAAACCCTTGACCTCGTCCTGTCATCGGGCCTTGACCTAACGGCCCCGTACCATCAAAACCTGGCATCTATTCGGCCTCCTTCACCAAATCCTCAGCATTTCTGAATGTTTTGCTCTTTCTGAAAATCATTTCACCAACTTCACAACCAAGGTCCTGTGCGATAACAGGACACTTGGCCTTTAGTACGAAGAATATATTCTTATCTACATCACTGAGAGTTTCGTAGTTACCCTGCCCCTTGGCAATCACCAGATCAGCTTTCTTGAAACGATCGACAAAAACCTCCGAGCAGGTTTCCAAAATCGTCCCAGGCCCATCAGAGCCGTTGTCAATCACCTCTACAATTCGGGGCAAACCGGCAATATCCGCATCTTCCATTGTGGCATCATTGATTACGGGTGATCCCTTGACAACTACGGTAACCTTTTCTATGGGTAACTGCTCAATCAACAAGCGATCAAAGATTATCTCGCCGGCATTATCAGCAATATAAAGTATCTCTTCGGCCTCGTTTATTGCCTGCTGAAATGGTTTTAATTGCATATCGGAGAATTCAGCAGCCAAACATTCACTAATCGTCTTTTCAAGTTCGCTTTCCTGTAATTTGCTATTAACTCCGAAATCGATGATATTCCCCGCTATTGCCAGCCGTATCGCTGTCTCAAGCATGTCTTTGGACTCGATAATGTATGTGCGCATTTTTGAATATAACTGAAGCGATGCATTATTGAATTGCTTTTTAACATCACGATATGGATCTTCAGTCCCCACTAATTCACGAATCAATCGATGTATCTTCTGACCCATGACCGGCGGGCTCTCACTCATATCTAAATCTTTCGCAAGAATAAGAACCTCTCGAACCACCTGCTCGTGAATCTGCTTATCGTCAGTTGACAGTCGAGCAGCATCGAGTGCCTGACGAATGAAACAAGGAATACAATCTAAGAAAATCTTCATAGTTCTACGTACCTGTCTGAAAAACGCACATGCTAAATCCAGTGGCCCTCAACGCTGGCTTTATCCACTTCTTCTAGTTTGCCCGCCTTGAATGAATCTATTGCATCCTGAACGGTTTGTTTCTCAGCGAGAAATATTTTTACATTGGCTGCACTGAGCGTCTTAAAAGCGTTTGGACCGACGTTGCCCGTTATCACAGCCTCTACACCAAGATTCGCTATATTCTGCCCAGTCTGAATGCCGGCTCCCTGAACTGCATTCAAATTCACTGCATTGTTGTGTACCTCAGACTTTCCTGTCTCCGGGTCGATCACGATGAGCCACTTGGCTCGCCCAAATCTTGGATCAATCTCACTCGAAAGCTCTTCACCTTGTGATGTCACTGCTACTTTCATTTGTTTCTCCTATTCTCGTTCGTCTTAGACTCCGTCCCCGCCGGTTGTGCAAAACTGTCATCAGTATCGCGTTACCTTCTTTTATCTACGTCCACCCTTCCAGCCTCGGCGTCTGCGAAAGCCTCTGCGGGCCCCAGGCCAAAAACCAGGCAGGGCATATTGTGGCTGACTCAATCGGCCTGTCTTGTACGCGTTCATAATTTGTTCTGTCGAGCCTTTAACAAACGGCAAAACCTGAATTCCCGAACCGTTTATCATTTCTGCCAATGGCCTGGAAATTGCTCCACAAATTAAGACGCCTACGCCAAGCTGTTTCAACATAGCGGCTCTTTCCGGGCCGCTCTGTTCAACAAGAACGATCTCTCGGCGATCCTTTTCCTCGCCATTTTCGAGTCCGATAACTAATAGTTTATGAGCAAAGTCGAATACGCTCGAAACCTGACCTTGCCAAACTGGTAAAGCAACCTTCATAAGCAATCTCCAAATTTCTATTCTGCAACTTCCATGCCAGAGTTTCTACCTGAAAAATACTTTCCTCTAATTCATTGAAAGATAAGAACTTACGTACACACAGGAAATGAGTACAAAGAATCTGACGCGACTTCTTATTGCATTTTGCAATAGCGTAGAACCCTCGCGGTCTTGCAAAATGCAACGCAGGTATAGTTTCAAAGGTTAAGGTAGAAATCGAGAGGGGACTATTCGGTTCTGATATTCAGACTCTTGAGCTTTCTGAACAGGGTGCTGGCGTTTATTCCCAACTCTTTGGCCGCAACTGTCCGATTGCCATTATTACGGCGAAGCGCTCCTTCTATCATGAGTGCTTCCATCTGCCGCAGGGTTCTGAAAGTACTAATGTCGGATTCCTCACTCGTAGTGGATTTCTTCATTGAGGGTGGCAGATGCCGCGTTTCTATAACATCACCCCGGCAAAGAACAAAACAATGTTCGATACTATTCTCGAGTTCTCGAATATTACCCGGGAAATCATAGCTCAACATAGCAGCCATAGCCTCATCGCTGAGACAACATATGTTTTTATTATAGATCCCGTTGAAGCGATGGATAAAATGTTCGATCAGAAGAGGAATATCTTCGCTTCTGTCTTTAAGGGACGGCAGGGATAGTTTAACCACATTTATTCGATAGTACAGATCGCTCCTGAATTTGCCCTGGTCAACCAACTCAACCAGATCTTTGTTACTCGCAGTGATAACTCTCACGTCCGCTTTCTCTGTAGAAACGGCACCCACCGGTTCATACGTTTTCTCCTGCAATACGCGCAACAGCTTAACCTGAACAGAAGGGGACACGTCCCCAATCTCATCCAGAAAGATAGTGCCGCCCTCTGCAAGAGCAAAGCGGCCGGGCTTGTCCTTTTTCGCATCCGTAAATGCACCGGCCTTGTAGCCGAACAACTCGGATTCCAATAAACTATCCGGAAGGGCGCTGCAGTTGACAGCGATAAAGGATTTTTCTCTACGCTGACTCAAATTATGAATAGCTCGGGCAAACAACTCTTTCCCCGTGCCGGTCTGGCCCTCAATCAAGACTGCACAATTACTCCCGGCAACTTGCGGTAGAATATTAAAAAGCCCCTGGATCCTGTGGTTTCTACTGATGATGTCTTCGCACGTGTACTTCTCTTGAACCTGCTTTCGCAGTTCTTCGACAACAGTCATATCCCGAAAAGTCTCGACACCTCCTACAACTCGACCCTTGTCATCCTTGAGCAATGCTGTAGATATGGTTATGGCCTTTCGTCTTCCTTCGGAGTCGATAATCTGAACAGGTTTATTAATAATGGGATTGCCCGTATCCATCGTATGTCGCAGAGCACAGTCCGTCTCGCAGACATTGGCTCGTAATACGTCTTTGCAAACCTGCCCAATCGCTTTGCCCCTCGGTATTCCGGTTATCTCTTCGGCAGCTTTGTTGTAGGTTGTGATATGCCAGTTCTTATCAACAGTAAATACGCCGTCCGCGATACTATCCAGAATTGTGTCTCTTTTTTTGTAAGGTTCAGGATTCATCGATATCATTATATTGTTTTGGCGGAGCGAAGTAAAAGCAAAAGGTACGGAAAAGAGACCGGTGGTTTTCCAGTGGCAGGTGTCAATCAATGCGCACGTGCAGGTGTCCGACCGCTTCGTACCCATGCTCATCGCTGCGCCTGACCGTGACGATGTAATCCCCTGCCTTCCGATACCGATGTCGCGTGACGGCATAGCCCGCTGGATTATGCTGGTTCGCGTTGCCGTCGGATTGCACTTTCACCGGGGCGCTTCTATCCCCAAAATCCCACACCTCTTCGCCATGCTGGGTCGCGAAGGACCGCACCTTGAACACCACCTCATCATTCGCCCTCAGGCCGAACGTGGGATAATAATTCGCATGGATCGCCGGCGGCACACGCTCGGGATGCTTGCGATCGATTACACAAACCACCGCAAAATCATACGCGAAGTTTCCAGCCGAGTCCCTCACCTTCACAATCTCGCTGTACTGGCCCGCTCGCTCATACACACGCTTGACCGTGTTGCCCTTTGCCCTGGTCCCATCACAGAACGTCCACTCATACTCCACAATCTTGTCTGTTTTGGTCCAGCTCTTTGAAGCGTCAAGCCGGACTATCTCATCGGTATATACCAAATGATGAGGTCTGGCCACGGCGATAATCTCAGGGCTGTATTGTTGCTGATACGCCTGCCAGATGAATGCGTAGCCGTTCTGCGTGCCCCACACACCCGAAGGCTGACGGCACTTGATATCGAAATGCAAATGCGACCAGCCGCCGCTGCCGCCTTCCTTGCCGATAAGCCCGATGCGCTGCCCCATCTTCACTCGCTTGCCCGGAATCACCGGGGTGGCAATCATCTGAAGATGGCTATAGCGATAGTACCAACCGCGATCGTCGAGAATGTAAACCACGTCGTAGCGTGGTGCGACCGGTGTGTCTTTATGACCATCGAGGACATGACCACGTACAGAAACGACCAATCCATCCGTAGCCGCAATGACCTCCACCATCCCCTCCGAACCGCCGAAGTCCAGGCCGTAATGATAGTAGATACTCTTCCCGCCGGGTATGTCACAGGCGTTGACATAGCAAGGAACATTTGCCATCTGCGTATCGTTGGCAAACCACTTCTGCTTCACCGGGTAAATGAATGTGCCGGAACAAATCCATGGCGAGCCGGAGGGCCAGAGTCGAAGGCGAGCGTCTTTAACCAGACCCCATGTGTTGGCTTTACTGCTGTTCTGTATGTAGCCTTTTGTTACCGGACAATCGATCTGGACGCCGCCTATGGCCGTCGGCAGATGATACGTCGACGAGACTAACGATACCCTTTGCCCGTTGACTTTTACTTTGACCTGCGCCTTGCGCACTGCGTTACGGACCGAGTCGCGTTTTTCGGTTAACTCCAGAAGCGTCACTGTCGCCTGGGTGCCGTCGTGTAGCGTAACATGGCGCGTTTCATTAACATCTAAATCGACTACACGCACGAGAGGCTCAATTATCGCTGCAATAAGGGTAGAGGGTGCTAAGAAGCAGGCTAACATGAAAACTGTGATTCGGTGATTTGTGTACATCATTGAAAACCTTTAACTATCCTTGTTCGTATGGGCTGACCAAAGATCGAACTGACCTTTCTAAATCAATGACTTATGATATAATCTGAAACTCAAGAATTCAAGTACAACCTGCAGGATTGTGGATAAAATTTTAAAAGGTTACCGATATGATATTTGACGCCGGAACAAGCCTCCAATATAATAGCGGGCAGATGACAGATTGTTATGTTGCCGGATTAGAGCGATAGGAATCGCCTGTATTCACTGATGGAACAAATATGTTAACGAACGCTACCGTAGCCGATCTTTTGCGGCCATGTGAGAAAAGGCTTGCCGGCTTTTATGATATTACTTTGATTATTGGCGGCTCATTACTAATCGGCCTGTGCGCTCATGCCAAAGTATGGCTGCCTTTTAGCCCTGTTCCCGTGACGGGTCAGACTTTTGCCGTGCTGATGATCGGAGCGTTGCTGGGAGCACGCCGGGGCTGTCTGGTAGTACTTGCATACATTATTCAAGGTGCCGCCGGCCTGCCCGTCTTTGCGGTTGGCGTTGGTCCCGCTGTGCTGTTAGGACCGACCGGAGGGTACCTGTTCGGTTTCATTCCCGCCGCGTACATCACAGGACGATTGGCGGAGAAGGGATGGGATCGGCGGATCGGAACGACGGTTTTAGCGATGGTTTTCGGAAATCTTGCCATCTACACATTCGGGCTATTCTGGCTATGCTGCCTGACGGGATTCAATACGATGGTCTTTACCCTGGGCTTATATCCGTTTATTGTCGGTGATCTGGTGAAAATAATATTAGCCGCGATACTCTTACCATCCGGCTGGAAACTGCTTAGATACAGCAGACTTACCGGCAAAGGACAATAAGCTGCGGGTACAGTAAAAGCGGTCGATTTGCCCCCAATACCGCTGGGCTAATCAAAGTCTGCATAAGTCATAGGTGTTTCTTTGATGTCACAAGTTTTTTCACTTTCTTTCGCGAAAGCGGTGCAGGTCTAAGTTTGCCCCGGCACGATAAAACGCTTGTACTACTGTGGAGAATATGGCAAAATGTTCTTTAAACTTGTGACCGATAAACCCGGGGTGGCACACTTGTGAATGGAGTGACATATTGTATGATTCGACGACTTTGCGTTATATCATTAATGGTGCTTATCTACACCGTCTCTTTTGCCCAGGCCGCATATCACATCAAGGCAACTCATCCGCGTCTGTTCATTGAGGACGTAAAGAAGCTGGCCGAACGGTGCGATGGCCCACTTGCCGGCGACTATCAGGTGGTCAAGCAGCGCGCGGACAACGCTGTCAGAGCTGGCCGCATTCAATCCATCTCCAATCCGTGGTCTATACCCGAAGACCTTATGAACTGCGGCATCGCTTACTTAGTCGAGCGACACAGAGGCCATGATGCCCAAAAATACGCCGATGTCATCATAAAGCAATGGGGCGATGGAAGTCTCATCTCGAATCCTCAGGGCAGTCACTTCGGATACCATGCGCTCGCCTACGATTGGATTTTCGATGCCCTGACGCAGCAGCAGCGTGTGCAATTCGGCCAGGCTCTTGGAACATGGCTGAGATATTTCACTAACGAGCCTCGTATTCTTCTCAAATGGGGCCACTGGGAATACAACCAGACATGGGGGCCGATCCATCTGAACGTTATGAATTGCCGCGATGCAATTACACAAAAACTGCTCATTGCGCTTGCCATAAAGGGCGAAGGCACGAAATACGAAGCCGATGCCAAAATTTTCCTCGACTCATGGAACACACGAGTGACGGCTGAATGTGTGCCGGCTTTCAACAAGATGGGCGGCGTCTGGTCGGAATCCTATGGCCATGGCGCTTACGGACCTGTCACCGTAATCCCGTATGCCTTCCATGTATGGCGCACGGCAACGGGCATAGACTTGTTCAAACAATTAAAGCCCTGGGGGTATCCGGTGGAATCACCGCGATGGGTGGCTTATACGATGATGCCCCACAACGAACGCACAGCCTGGATCGACGACGGCAACGGTGCTCGACCCGCCGCCTTTGCCCGCGCTGCGCCGATGCTGCGCGACGGGCTTTCGCAATGGTTTTCCGACCGTGGCCGGTCGTGGCTGCGCGAGCGATGGCAGCGTGTCACGTGCTATGACCCTTCGGTACGGGCAATACCGCCTGATGAGCTTCCACTGGGCTATCTCTTTCCCGGTGCGGGGCATGTTTACATGCGCAGTGACTGGAACGATCCAAACGCAACGTGGGCATTCTTCGGCTGCGGCCCGCAGTTCGCCGGGCATTCGCGGGACGACGAGGGCCATTTCCTGATTTGTAATCGAGGCGCTCTGGTCTCCCGACAAGGTGGACAGGGCCACAACGACAGCGACTATTACGCCGGTGGCTCGCTTATCTACAACATTGTCACGATCTTCGATCCCAATGAGAGGTTCCGCCGGAGCAGGAACAATGAGAACGACGGCGGCCTCCTGCGACACGTTTATGAAGGCAGCGGCCTGCCGCGTCGGCGGGGGCATATCGTAGCCTTTGAGCATAAAGCTGATTACACCTATGCCGCCGCGGATATCACTCAGGGCTACAGCGATAAAAAGGCCCGAGAAGTGACGCGGCAGTTTCTTTACCTTCGTGGAGAGCGTGAGTATTTCGTCGTCTTCGACCGTGTTGAAACAACTCGTCCCGATTTTGCCCGGCATTTCTTTCTCCATGTCCCTACCCAACCCGAGCGGCAGGAAGATCATTTGACGTGGCTAAGTCTGCCCGAAGCCGACGGTGACAAAAATGTGTTGTCACATGGCCGGTCGCGGATGTTTCTGCACACATTGCTGCCGGAGAAGGCACAGATCGTTACCCGTGGCGGCCCCGGCAAAGAGGCCTGGGGCCATCCACTCGAAGAGACGGCGCAATATAACCACACGGCTAAGGGACGAATGAAACCTCCGGTATGCCCCTGGCGGATAGAGGTCGGAGATACGGGCGATAGTAGCCGCTCGCTTTTTCTACACGTTTTCGAGATCGCTGATGAGCAGCTTTGTCAGGCGACTGCTGTCAAGTTTGTGGCGCCGGCAGGCGTCGATATTGCGGAGCGATGGCAGATACGTTTCAATCCGGCCGGCCCGCTCGGCGGTATGGTAGGCGACATGCCGCTGACAATAACCGTCAAAACCGAGAAGCAGTATAATGAATCTTAGCTCGCAGTGTTTTTTTTGCAAGTACCTCAGCTTTTTTTTAGTCTTATTAATCTCATTAAACTGCCGGCAGCAATCCGTCCGTTCACAAACGATTAACCAGAAGATTCCATGGGAATCCATTGGTCTGTCCGGGGGGGGCGGCATGTTTTCGCCTGCGATTTCCCCAGCCGATCCTAATCTGATGATGCTCAACTGTGATATGAGCGCAGCGTATATCTCCGAGGACGGCGGCCATAACTGGCGCATGATCAACCATGCTCAACTCAGATCGGATACGAGATGCCGGCCGGGATTCCATCCGTCCGAACCCAACGTCATTTATGCTTCATCGGGCGGCCGGCTCCGAATCAGTCGTGACCGCGGCAGAACTTTCTCGCCTCTCGGCAACCTTCGCGAATCTCTCTATGGTGAAATAGCAATAAACCCATCCGACCCGAAAGTTCTCCTTGCAGGCACACGTGACGGCAAATGCAGGTTGTCGCGTGACGGCGGAACTACATGGACTTTATGCAACGGCCCCGAAGGCCAGATTATTGGTTTCCATTTTGACCGCACTCGTCAAGGGCATGTCATGTTCGCTGCCACCGACAAGGGCATTTGGCGTTCCGACAATGATGGCCGGACCTGGACAGACAAGATCAATGGTTTGCCATGGAAACAGATACAGGGTTTCGCCGCTGGTTCAGATTCAGCTAACAATACCATCATTCTCTACTGCACGATAAGCAGTAAAGACCAGGGCGGCATTTTCAAAGGAGGTGTTTACAGTTCCCGTGACCGCGGCCAGACCTGGCAGCCGGCTATGGGCCGTGGTATCAACACCGAAACGAAAAAGGCCGACCGATGGGCCTACGATTCAATCGCCCAGTACCGGCAACTTCTCACGACCGACAGGGATCCGTTGACGGTGTATGTCCTGAATACAAGCACTGGATTCCATCCCCCTCATCATGAAACAGTCTATCGCAGCGATAACGGCGGTAAGAGCTGGCGTGCTACCTACTTCCAGGATCCGCGTTTCGAGCGATATAACGTGGCTCCCAACTATGTCACCGCATCCGCAGGGCAGTCCTTTAAGGGAGGCGATACACCATTCGGAGTTGCTATATGCAATACCGATCCCAATCGACTGATCCTCGTCTGGAGCCAATCTTATATCACACATGACGGCGGCACCACATGGTTCAACGGCGATACGTATCCCGCTCCCGGCCAGGAGGCCAAAGCCGGCTGCGCATGGGTATGCAGCGGTCTGGTCGTAACCACGACGTGGAACTACTACGTCGATCCTTTCGAAGCCAATCGTCACTATATTGCATACACAGACATCGGCTTTGCCCGGTCCCTCGACGCCGGCAGAACATGGATATGGTGGGACAAAAACTCGTGGGCCCCGTGGCGGAATACCTGCTATGAGATTGCATTCGATCCGGACACGCCCGGCAAGATGTGGGGCGCATTCTCCAACGTGCACGATATCCCCAACGATAATATCATCTCCGAACGTCACGGCCACGATCGCCCCGGCGGAATTTGCATATCAAATGACTTCGGCGCTTCATGGAAGCATGAGGCTCAGGGTATTCCGCCGAAACCTGTCACCTCCATCGTGCTCGATCCCGAAAGCCCCAAAAACGCACGCACATTATATGCCGGCGTATTCACCGAAGGCGTATACAAATCGACCGACGATGGCAAGACCTGGACGCTAAAGAAGCAGGGCCTGGGTCACCTAAAGAACATGCGGGTTTATCGTGTGGCTCTACATAAAGACGGAACGCTTTTCGCGATAATTTGTGCCAAACGCCCTGCTCGCGGACAGCCGCTCATGAGCGAAGGCGTGGGTCTGTACCGGTCCGGAGACGGCGCCGAGACATGGGAAAAGGTTAACGCATCCCGGCATTTTCTTTACCCCAAGGATTTCTCCGTCCATCCTGACGACAGTGACATCATCCTCCTGGGAGCATGCGATGCGAACTGGCAGGACAAGTCCGGCGGATTATACAGGTCCGAAGACGGCGGTAAAACCTGGCAGTGTATCGGACGCCGGGGACGCCAGACGTTCGGCGGCTATTTCCATCCCAAACATGATGGATGGATCTATATGACTCTTACCGAAAGTGCCCCCGGCGCCGGCCTGTGGCTCACGCGAGATAACGGTGTGACATGGGAGGCATTCGAAGATTTGCCGTTCTCGAATATCCAGCGCATCGTGTTTGATCCGTCTGATGACGCTCTTATGTACGTCACTACATTCGGCGGCAGCGTCTGGCGAGGATCGGTCGTACCGCACGTCGCGGCTCATGTCGGAGACGCAGGTAATTGACGAGAAAGTCGCCTCAGATCACTGCCCGGTTTACGCGGTGCTGGAATTATTGCCGGAGAGCTAACATTAAAATCGGGGTGTGTGGACGATTTTAGAACTGCTGCATCCATCTATTTGCGATAGGAGAATAGATACGGACGTTGTAATCCGCGCCTGCTAAAGGGCCTGGCCATACCGCGCACAAACAGAATAATCTTTGACCTTCGATAAGGAAGCATCGGGGCAATCGTCGGGGTATAAGTAAACACTAATGTTAAAATCCGGCCCCGGTTTCGTGAAGCGTTCGAGGTCGCTTGCCTGCTGAAATCCCTGTGATTCGAGTTTTCCGGCAGTTTCAAGCCAGTTCTCCCCTATTTTGATGCCGTAAAAGCCATATTCGCTGCCCATAATTACCGCACTGCTGAATACATATTCTTTTGCAGGATCAAAAAAGAATATGCAATTCTCTACTTCCAGGAATTCACTTGGTTCGGTCTCGTCGAGGCCGAGCACCCGGCAGACCTCGCTGAATGGAGTTTCAAGAATCTTGATGGAATTCTCAAGATTGTATAATTCTTCAGTT
>CBDVBU010000047.1:0-14424 GCA_965372295.1 uncultured Phycisphaerae bacterium | reverse complement strand
AGTAATGCAGGTAATGGCTGCGAGCTTCGCTAATCGCTATGACCCGATTTCCGGCCTCTTTCATCGCTCCGGCAATAGGCACAATCGCAGCGATACCGTAGCATCCGGCGGCCAGCACGACCGTGCCGTAATTCTCTATCTCCAGCGGAACACCGAGCGGCCCGACGACGTGCGCCAGTTTGTCGTTTACATTCAACAATACAAGCTTTCTGCTCGATTGGCCCTTTTCCAGCACGACCAGGGTAATCGTTCCTTTTTCAGCGTCCCAGCCGCTCAGGGTATAGGGCACACGCTCGGATTTTTCGTCCACCATTAAAATAATGAACTGGCCGGGCAAGGCTTTTTTCGCAACTTCCGGCGCAGCAATAATAATTTCGTGAACGTTCGGTGCAATCTCACGTTTTTCCAGGATTTGAAATGCCCCTTCGGATTTATCCGCCACCACTTCAAGAGCACAATTATCATCTACGGGCAACTCCCGCAATCCACGTACCATCTCGTCGATTTGATGACCTCGGAAGTACGTTCGCCTGAGTTTAAGATTTGTCGCAGGAGCAGGAGCATCCGGTCGATCTACCCACAGCTTTGCATCCAGGATTCCCGCCTCACGAGCTATCGCATCAGCGGATTCATAGTCAAAACCTTTGGCCCCCATGCCTTCAGCGACCCGGCAGATAATCCACCATTCCGGCTCTGCCTGACCCGGCGGCTTACACGCTTTGCGCAGAGGGCGTTTTTGCCCTGAGCGATCGAGAATCGTGCCGTCAACCTCGGCAAAGATTGCAGCCGGCAGCACAACATCGGCGCGCCCGCTCACAGAAGTTGGGTAACAATCCTGTACGATTAAAAACTCAAGCTGCCCCAGATCAGTCGGATCGACAAAGTTTCCTGTTAGCAGTGCCGCTTTAGTACCTTTTGGCAATGAGCATCGCGAAACACCCCGTGCATCAGGTTCGATCTCGATATAGTTTTTTGATTTCATCACCTCGCTGGTGAACTTCTTGAAGATGTGACGATCTTCAAGGGTGCTCGTTGTGTCACAAATCAGCACGAAACTATCGCCGATAAACTCGCTGAGTTTCGGGGCTATTGTTTCAATGGCTTCTTCCCATTCGACCTGACGCAAAACATCACCCACGCGCACGTATGGCGTACCCAACCGGTCGCCGCCGTTCAGAAATTCAGGGATTGCAAACCGACCCAGCACACACACGGGGACACCTTCATTCAGAGCCTGCGCAGCTACCAGTTTCCCATTCCCGGCTCCGAGCGCCAATGCGCACGCCTCATTGCAGAAAATACAGGTTGATTCGGTGACGCCTTGCGGCTTGCCATGCCATTTGGCGTACCGGTCGGCCAGGCTGCCGGTCGGACATACATCAACACAGGAGCCGCAGAACTGACAACCTGCTTCGAGCAGCGAGTGCCCGAAGGCCTGGCCGATACAAGTCTGACTGCCGCGACCGACAAAATCGATCACGGATTTGCCCTGGTGATATCTGCAGATTCGTACACAGCGGCCGCAGAGAATGCAAAGATTGAGGTCGCGGTCCATGAAGGGTTCGGAACGTTCCACCGGCCGCTCGTGGTACACGGGCGGGACCGGCAGTTCTGTTAAGCCCAGATCGTCGGCCAAAACACGCACCTCACAGACTTCCTTATTGTTACAGGTATGACACCCGGTCGTGCTCCCCGCCCTTTCCGCTTCCGGCCGGTATTGTTCACACAACTCACGCCGGCCGCACACAAGGCATGCGCTGGGATGTTCGAGCATCATCAGCGCCAGAATATTCCGGCGAAGATTACGCAGCGCTTCGGTATCGGTCCGAACTACCATTGCTTCGGCTGCGGGGGTTGTACACGAAGTCGGATATCCGCGCATTCCTTCTATTTCGACCACACACAGCCGGCATGCGCCGAACGGCGACAAACTCGAATGCATACAAAGATGGGGAATCGAAATATCATTCTCCAACGCGCACTCAAGAACCGTTTGGCCTTCTTCAGCAGTCACAGATTGTCCATCGATCGTCAGTTTCACTTCAACCGATCCTTTTGTTTAGTTAGTTTTCTCTTTTTTTACACCACCTGCATCCGGGCAGTTCGCCGCTTTCCTATCAGAGGTCATTCCTGCACACGATAATCACACCGCAAACACCGAAGGCACTCCTGGTAGGCCTTATTTTTAGGAATTCCTAATTCAACCTCTTCGAAATTGCGTCGCGCATCGAGCGGCAGAGTTTTCTGCTTCAGCGGAGGAGTTTCAACCGGTTCGGCTTCAGGATCAAATTCCGTGTCGTTCGTAAGTGTTCGGCGCCAGAACGGTTCAGATCGGTTCTGCGGTGCGAGATTCCGCGAAAGTTTTTCATTTATTTTTACCGCCGCCCTTTCACCCGCTCCGACAGCTTCCAGGACGATACTCGGCCCGGTAACTGCATCACCGCCCGAGAAAAACATTTCTACTTCGGTTTCGTGGGTGAACGGATCAATACCGATACGTCCGGACCTTTTCAACGTCAGGCCGACTTGTTCGGCGATTGTCTCAGCCGCAACCTGCTGGCCGATAGCGGCAATGACGGTGTCAGCTTCAAGTTGAAAAATCTCTTCTGTCGATTCGGGACGCCGCCGTCCGTCCAAAGAGAACTCACCCAGTCTCATCCGGCGACAGACCAGTCTCTCCACATGCTTACCACTGCCTTCGATACGTTCCGGCAATGCCAGGAACTCAAAGCGGATGCCTTCGGCCTCTGCCTCTTCGATTTCAGATTCGATTCCGGGCATTTCTTCCCGAGTCCGGCGATAGACAATTACCACGTCGGCTCCCATGCGGAATGCCGTGCGGGCCGAGTCGATGGCTACGTCACCTCCACCGATAACGGCGACTTTCCCGCCAATGGGAACATCCAAGCCCTTGTGGCGTCCCACCAGGAAATCCAGACCCTGCATGACACCTCTGAGCTTTTCTCCGGGGAGGCCCATGCTCATGCCTTTCCAGGCGCCCAGGCCCAGGAAGAAGGCTTTGTATCCCTGCTGTTTAAGTTGGTCAATCGTAACGTCTTTACCGATCTGAGTATTCGTCTTCAGCTCGATACCTGTCCCTAAAAGCCAGTCAATTTCTTCCTGCAGGATTTTGCGAGGCAGACGGTATTCGGGGATGGCATAGGCCATCATTCCACCCGGATGCTCCTGCTTCTCGAACACTGTAACCGGATAGCCCATGCGGCGCAGGAAATAAGCACAGCTTAAACCTGCAGGGCCGGCCCCAATAACGGCTATCTTCATGTCGAGACAATGAGGATTCTCGTGTACCATCTCCTGCGGTTCGATCCGTCTGGCCGTGTCAACCATATAGCGTTTCAAAGCGCGAATGGAAACCGGTGCATCCAACTGGGTGCGCCGGCATTTTCCTTCGCACGGATGCGGGCAAACTCGTGCACATATATTGGGAAAAGGATTCCGCTCCAAGTGTGAGGCAAGAGCTTCTTCCAGGCGATTATCGCGGATCAGAGAGATATATAGCGGAACATCAACACCGGCAGGACATTCGTTGGAACACGGTGCATGGAGCAACTGGGGACAAACACCGGCCGGACATCTGTGCTCGCGTATATGCGCTTCGTATTCCGCCCTGAAATACCGCAACGTACTCAAAACAGGATTGGGTGCAGTTTGGCCGAGTCCGCATAGTGAACCGGCCTTGATAGTCTGAGCCATTGTTTCAAGCTTATCGAGGTCGGCCATTTGCCCTTCGCCGATGGTGATGCGCTCCAGGATACCCAGCATCGCACGTGTTCCGACCCGGCACGGCGCACATTTGCCGCACGATTCGGCCTGCGTAAACGACAGGAAATATCTCGCGATATCGACCATGCAAGTATCTTCGTCGAGCACTATCATACCGCCGGAACCCATAATACTGCCAGCTTCGGTGAGAGCCTCGTAGTCAACGGGCAGATCCATTTTTTCTGCCGGGATGCATCCGCCCGAAGGCCCGCCCGTCTGGACGGCCTTTAGCATCTTTCCTGCGGGAACACCACCTCCGATTTCATAGATTATATCCTTGAGTTTGATACCCAGCGGCACCTCGACCAGGCCCGTTCGATTGATTTTTCCAGCCAGAGCGAATGTTTTTGTTCCCTTGCTGGACTCGGTGCCGTATTTAGTGTACCACTTGGCTCCGTTGCGAAGAATCAGCGGCAAATTACCGAGCGACTCCACATTTTGAATGACCGTCGGCTTGCCCAACAAACCACTTACGGCGGGAAACGGCGGTCGAGGTTGCGGCATTCCCCGCCGGCCCTCAATCGAAGCGATCAGCGCTGTCTCTTCGCCGCATACGAACGCGCCCGCACCTTTTTTTATAATCAGATCGAAAGAGAAACCCGAGCCTTGAATATTTTTGCCCAGCAGTCCCAGTTCGCGCATCTGAGAGATGGCGGTCTCCAATCGATGTATGGCCAGCGGATATTCGGCCCGGCAGTATATATAACCCTGTGAAGCCCCTAATGTAAAAGCCGCTATCAGCATTCCTTCCAGCACGGCATGCGGGTCGCCCTCGATTAGCGAGCGGTTCATAAACGCTCCGGGGTCACCCTCATCTGCGTTGCATATCAGATATTTCGTCTGTCCCGGCGCATCCCGACAAAATTTCCACTTGCGCCAGGTCGGGAATCCGGCGCCGCCGCGCCCACGAAGCCCTGCCGTTTTGACCTCTTCGAGCGTCTTATCAGGCCCAATCTCCAGAGCCTGCAGAAATCCGCGATAGCCGTCCCGGGCCAAGTAGTGATGCACATTTTCCGGATCGATCAGACCACAGTTGCGCAGGATATTACGCACCTGCCGGCGCATCATCGGATGTTCATTGAAATCATCAATGCCGTTTAATTGTCCCGGCGTCATTTTCCCCAATGCCCACTGGGCGCAGGGATCATCGCCCAGAACGTGATTTTCGAGAATATGAATAATCTCGTCGGGTCCGACATTTGCATAGCATACGCGTGGCGTGCCCTTCTTGTGTACAATCACCAATGGCTCGAAAGAGCAGGGGCCGAGGCAGCCCACCTCGATGACCAAAGCGTTTATCTTCTTAGCCTCGATGTAGCTTTGCAAGCATTGCAATACTTCCGTGGCGCCGGCGGCCCGGCCGCACGTTGCCGCACCTACGAAGAAAACGGGAAGTTCACTTTCCTGAAGCTCGCGCCACTGAGCTTGAGCTTCGGTATAGATTTGTTGCAAAGAGGTCATGCGTTCTCCATACCCTTCCTGTCATCGTATTGAGAGAGTACGGATCGTATCTTCTTAGCGGTAACCCGGGCATACACTTTGCCGTCCACGGCGACAACCGGCGCCAGTGCACAGCAGCCCAGGCAAGCCACGCGCTGAAGGTCAAACTGGCCATCCGCAGTGGTCTGGCCGGCGGTAATCCCCAGACGCCGCTCTAACTCTTTTAGTATCTGTTGGCCCCCGCGGACATGGCACGCCGTGCCCTGACAACTCTGGATTCTGTGCCGGCCCGGAGGGCTGAAACGAAACTGCGTATAAAATGTAGCCACGCCGTATATTTCGTTGGCCGATATGCCCATCAATTGGGCCAATTCTTCAACCGCTTCTTCGGAGAGATAACCAAAATCCTCTTGAATATCCTGCAAGACAGGTATCAGGCTCCCACGATTTGCAGGATGCCTCTCTAAAATATCTTTAATTCTTGACAAACGTTCTTCTACTTTCCTTATCATTTGTGCCCACAGCAGGAGTTTTGCACGATTAAGCGCTCACTGAGCAGGCGATTCTCTCAAAAGATTGGGATTGTAGCACATAGAAGTATTCGTATCAAGTGCTATAGCGGCTTGTAATATTATGTATTAGGAAAAGTGAACGTAGAACTTTCAGGTCTCGAGAAGTGATATCGCAACTATTCGATATACGATCCTGCTGAACTACTGATACAACTTGACTGGATTTTGAATTGTCATGCTGAACGAAGTGAAGCATCTGGGGTTTGAACAGGATTTACGCCAAGTTACCGTTGGAGATTCTTCGCTGCGCTCAGAATGACAAGTTTCATATATTATTATCAAAACAAAACTTACGTAAAAGTCAGTCATGTTGAATAATGAGTTAATCGGCATTTTTGGGCAAGTCTAATGGGCGGTTAAGCCCCATTATCCGAATTCATTTACCTACTCCTCATGCCAATTAGTTACTATGAAACATACGGCTTCATCATTCACACTTGCATCTCTCAGTGATGCGTCGTAGTTAAAAGTGCTGGAGTTCTTTTGCTCAAAGTCCTTGGCTACAATTGCTCCATACAAATTTGCGGAATTGTTCATTATTACCTTCGCGTTCGGGGCATAAATTACACCGTAAAAATCGCTGCTGTTCTTGAATTGCATATTTTCGCAGCTATCGAGGCTATATATTTGAAGTTTTTTGGCGTTTTGCGTCAGGTTGTTGATGGTGCTTGAGTTTTTGCCTTCAAAATCCCCGCCCAAGTACAGGATCAAAGAGGCATTATTATCTATCTGTATCTCGGCAGAATTACCAAGGATTATCTCGCCTATAATATAGATGGTAACGTCTCCATCGATCAAAAGCGTTTTGCTGTTCTTAAGGTTAATGCCGCTGTACTTGGCGGAATTTGTTATTGTTGTATTATTTTGTATAGTTCCGCTGGACGGCAGTGACTCCAGCCAGTCCGGCACTGTTATCGAAGGCAATGTGTTTCTCTCTTTCATGGCGCGGGTATCGCCTGTGATAGTGCCGTTGTTGTTGATAACAGTAGCCGGATTTCCGCCCACACCCACAACTACATCGCCATTTACGGTGGCTGAGTTTCTAAACGTGAAAGCGCCTGAGGCAATGCTGTTCGTGCCGACTTTTAGGTTTCCATCGTCCGCGTCGAAATTGAACCAGTCCACCAGGGCTGAGTTTTTTAACTCTGCGCCTTCATCTGCGAAGACGGCAAACTCAAACGGTCCCTGGGGCTTCAAAATGCAAGTAACTTTTCTTTCGGTTATACCCGAGGCGCCGACGGACTCAATAGTATAACCGGTGCTGGGATTACCTGTAACCGTGTAACTAAAGACTGCGTCGCAATAGGGAAGATTCTCATTTGTTGCCTCAGGCAGACTGCCGTCATTCCACGGTTTTACTTTCAATTTCTCATTCATTTCAAACAGGGCCATTGTCAGCCCGGCATCGGCGGCGCAGCGAGCGGCAATATCAGAAGCAGTTCGTATTGAGTAAATGCGGCCCTTCATCCCCAGATCCAGTAAGCCCACACCCATCGCAAGCAATATCATGACTGCAACCAATACAAGCGGTATGGCAGAGCCGCGTCTTTTTGACTTCAGCAGCTTTTTCATGTTCCAGCCTCCACACAAAACCGCCCGATGTCAATGACCCAAAGCCCCATTCTGATGAATAAGACTTGATAACAACTTTCGCCCCAATTTGCTACTCGTCCCACCCCATTGGCTCAGCCTGCATCTCCGCTGTTAAGAGCTTCGCAGGGCTCTCATACCACCGCGTTACTACGAAGACAACAGCATCGTCGGTGACGGTGTTCTTCTTTTGAAGCGCCTTGTCGTAGTGGAAATTGCCGCCGGCCTTAAACTCGAAGTCATGGGCAACGACAGAGCCGTATACATCTCCCCCGGCATAAAGAACGACATCCGCATCCGGCGCGTAGATAGTCCCTGTCCACTCGCTTTTGGCCTTGACGTCGAAGAATTGAGTGCCCTCGCCTGTAGCAAACAATTGTAATGTCGCAGCCTCCTCGGGAGGAGCTTCGGTATTGATTGAGCTGCCGTTGGCACAAACAATATCTCCATCAGTATAGATTTTCAAAGTCGAGCCGTCTTTTACAATAATTTCACAGCCCTGGCCAAGTTGGATATCTCCGGTCACGTGCAGTACGACATCTCCGCCGCTTATCTCCAATATGCCTGGGTCGCCTGTGGTTTTCAAGGCAATCGCCGTATATACGCCGTTGTCCGCAGGTGTGATTGTTACGGTTGCGCCCTTGGCGCTGATGTCTGTGGCCATATTGGGCAGCGGCGGTGCGGTTACCTTGGGTAACGTTATCTGCTCTCCTGTATGCTTGTCCCCGTTTACCGTCGCGCCCAGGTCTTTTATGGCTGTGTCAAGATCAGCCCCAGGGGCCACGAAAACGTCACCGTCCACAGTTACACCCATATTTAGAACTACGCTGTCGTTTGCAGCGCTCTGGCTGCCGATCGACACCTCGATTCCGGTCTCACCCGAGTCGTCAGAGTTATATCCATCAACGACCGTGCCGGATTTCAAGATGAGTTTTTCTTTTGCCAGAATCGCATCGTTAAATGGGCTCTGCAAGCCAATGGTCGTACGAACGCGTCTTTCGGCCCCGCCGGATTGTCCTATGGACTCAATTGTATAACCGCCGCCGAGATTACCGGTGACCCTGTAACTACAGACTTCGTCGCAGTCGGGCAATTCTACGTCCATCGCCAGCGGCAGCGTGCTGTCATTCCAAGGTTTGACCTTTAATTTCTCGTTCATTTCAAAGAGAGCCATTGTCAGGCCGGCATCGACGGCGCAGCGGGCTGCAATATCCGAGGCGGTTCGCGTTGAGTAGATACGGCCGCTCATCCCCAAACTCAACAGTCCCACACCCATCGCAAGCAACATTATAATCGCAACCATTGCCAGCGGTATGGCAGAGCCGCGTTTTTTTGACTTCAGCAGCTTTTTCATGTTCTCACCTTAGCGCATGACAAGTCGATCATGCTCCTTCTATTTTCGGAATGAGATGACTGCCTCTTCTGCGTTTTCTGAAGAATCATAGCGCCCTTCCGGGGCTTGTATGTCTGGCAGCTCGCTACGACACCAGTACCGGGCAACTGTCTCGAGCGTCTCGACGAAGAGTTCCCCATCGAGTGGCTTGATCACATAGCCGGCAACATTCAGGTCAAAACACTCAGCAATATCACGTTCATCGTCCGATGTGGTCAACATAACCACAGGGATGCTTCTGAGAACAGAATCACCCTTGATTATCCTCAGGAACTCGATGCCGTTCATCCCCGGCATATTCAAATCCAGCAATATAAGCTCTGGTCTTCCATTGCTGCCGTCTCTAAGATACTTCAGCGCTTCTTCACCATTCTCCGAATGGACTACAGGCTTTGGGACTCTCAGATCACTGAATACCCGTCTGACCGCCATGGCATTCACGATGTCATCCTCGACCAACAGTACCGGTTTCGCGTTTTGCATTCTTAGTCCTTCCATTTTGTCTCGGCAATTGGCACTGTATGTCTTCGCCCACGGCTCAGCACCTGAATTTTGGGTAAAAGACAAGATGACAGCTAACACCTCAATTTTGCTACTTCTAAGGGTCCACTTCAAGTATAGGCACTATGTCAGCAAACTTTATGTCCGGAGAAAGCTTGGGAGCGCTCTCATACCAGCGATTTACTACGAAGACAACGGCTTCGTCATCGACGCTGACATTATCTCTCAGCGCTTCGTCGAAGTAGAAATTACCGCCGGCCATATAGTTGAAGCTATCGGCGATAACGGACCCATAAGCATTCCCCTTAGCATAAAGAACGACATCGTCATCCGGGGCATAGATAGTTCCTGTGAACTCGGCCTTGGCCTTGATGTCGATGAACTGTTTGTCCTCGCCCGTGGTATATATTTGTAATGTTGTGGCCGCCTCAGGAGGATTCTCGGTACTGATTGAGCTGCCGTTGCGAGAGTGAATATTCCCATCGGTGTAGATCGTTAAAGTCGCGCCCGCCTTTACGATAATCTCGCATGAGTTTTCAAGCTGAATATCCCCGGTCAGGTGCAGCACAACATCTCCACCGCTTACTTCCAATATCGACGGGACTGTGTCTATAACTTTTTTCCCATCCAAAATATCTCCCTGACGCAAATAAATTTCCGGATACGAGCCGCTGTCTGCAGGTGTTAATGTTAAGGTTTGTCCCGTAGCATCAATAGCCGGCTTAGCGGGCAGCACCGGCGCAATCACCGGAGGTAATGGTTCCGGCGGCGAAGTATACTTGTCCCCTGTCACCGTTCCGGCACCTTTTATGGCATCATCCAGAACGGCGCCGGTTGCCACGAAAACGTCACCGTTGACAACTACACCGGTATTCAGAACTACGCTGTCTTTTGCATTGCTTTGGCTTCCGATATCTACTACAAACTCGGTATCGGTTGGGTCCGCAGAGTTGTATCCGCCAACTATCGTATCGGATTTCAATACCAACTGTTCTTTCGTTAGAATTGCATGACTGAATCCGCTCTGCAGTCTTATGGTCGCACTGACGCCTCTGTTGGCATTGCCGGATTGGCCCAGGGACTGAAGTGTATAACCGCCGGCGAGGCTGCCGATGACCTTGTAACTGCAAACTTCATCAGAATAGGGTAATTGCACGTCTATCGCCTCCGGCAGCGTGCTGTCATTCCAGGGCTTGACTTTGAGCTTCTGGTTCATTTCAAACAGGGCCATTTCCAGCCCGGCATCGGCGGCACATCGAGCCTTGATATCCGAGGCATTTCGTATGGTATAGACTCGGCCGTTGAAACCCAGACTCAACAGTCCCACACCCATCGCAAGCAATATTATAATCGCAACCACTGCCAGCGGTATAGCTGAACCACGTCTTTTTGATTGTAGCAGCTTTTTCATAATTCACCTCACCCTCATTCTTATATAATAATTACTCTATTGGTTATGCGTAACTGCAGACGAGACTATAGTATTCGTCTGCGTGCCGTTATCGAGTGTAAGTGTCATTTGAGTTGACGTACCGACTTGCTGGAAAACGCAGGCAGATACATTCCCGCAGACAGTCTCGACGCTCAGTGTTACCCTTGGGTCCACCTCGCCATATTCGAGATTCAGGTCGCCATCAGACACATAGAAACGTGAATAACGGTCAACTACGGTCGAAGAAGGGCTTGCGTAGGAATAGACCTCGATCCAGGCCCCGTCACCATCCACCAGGGACTGTTCTCTGCTTGCGCTTCGCATTACAGCGTCAAACTTTTTCCTTGCAACATAGCCGTCGGTAACGACATCGGAGTTTAAACGATCATACATGTTGTTCCAACCGGTTTGACCGTCGACTATGACTACACCGATTGCAAGTCCGACAATAATCATAATAACCATCGTTATCATCAACTCGACAAGCGTAAAGCCCCTTGGGGCCTTGGTTCTTTTATTAATCATTATCGTCCTCATCTAATAAGTTTGGGTGTAGACTGTCAGCCCGAATGATTTGTCCACATTCTCAGTAACGCTTCCTCCCGGGCCGATATCTGCCGGTCCGCGCTGCGACCAGGCTACACTGACATTCAAGGCCCTCAATCCGGGCTGAACGTCTTTCCAGGACATAGTCGCGTAGTAGTTGACACTATCGGGATCATCGCTATCTAACACAACTGCGTAGTTTCCCAACAGGGTAAAATCGTCCGGCGTTTCGTGGCCGTTCCAACTGCTCGCCGAAACTGACATATCCGAACTGCCGAGTAACGTCGGATCAAGGGTAATATCACCCTTAATGCCCCGCCAACTTTCGCCAAGCGCCAGTGCGACCCTGGCGGCGGTTGTATGCGCACTTGCTCTTCGCACATCCAAAGCGGCAGCATATCTAAAAGTGGAAGTTCCGATAAGCGCTATTAACAGGATCACAACCGCAACCATTGTGCCCACTAACGACATACCCCGACGACATCTAATTTTGCTTGTCATAATCATTTTTCTCCTCCTTGCTGTAGAAAACAGCCCGGATATTGAAACGGTTATGCCCGTTTTAACCGTCAACGATAATATCTAAGACATCACTGTATTTGACTATTATCTGACGATATATTCTACACACCTAACCAAACTCGATTGTCCTATAACTATACTTTTATAAACCTCCTGTTGAATATTAAGCGCAGTCATTCCATTACCTGATTTTATCGACATAAACTGCTACGAGGTTTATTTGAAAACTGCTGCATTTACCCCCCTGATGGCAATTTAACAACAGCAATCCGCTGATTCGCTAACTGGGTCTGTTCATTACCATTTAAAGTATACGACAAAAAAGGCAAAAGCAAAATCTACAGGAGGTTTATTCGTGATAGTACCGCTAATCGGCAGTTTAGTGTTTATTGTTTTCCGCGGGTAGTACTTCCGTTTTTTTCTGCCCTTGTGGCAAAATCGCCGGTTTGCTTTCCGACGGCAACTCGGTAATAGGTATGGGGGCCTCGTGCCGTTGGACGTGAAGTGGAACTGTTGCTTTACTTTCCGGGGATAATTCAGAAATTGGGACCGGTGGCATCTCACTTTGTTCGGTTTGATCTGACTTGTCTCCGTCGGCCTCGGTGGTAAGGATAGCCTTTTGCACAGCCTGTTCTGCAGGTTCTTCCGTTAAGGATCGTACATATATAGAAGAATCGGACGCTTGCTCCACCCAAGCTAATTTCTCGCGAATCAATTCCAAAAGCGCCAGAAATAATCCAATCATCACAACACGATCGTTTTTGGACTCGAAAATGCGCTCAAAAGTCATCGGCCCCTCAGTCTGCAAACGGTGCAGAATCTCTATCTGGTACAAATCTATAGGCGTATCGTCCTTAATACTGCTTATATCACTAACGGTGCCGGTAGCTCTACATATCGTATCGAAAGCCTCCAGCAAATCCCAGATGCTCACCTGCTCAATGTCAATCTCAGGTTCTGCGTCCGGTTTTAGCTGCTCGACAATAGTGCCGGGCCGTGGAAAACGCTCTTTTTGCTCGTCGGCGGCGGCGTTCAGTAGATTGGCGGCATCTTTGAACTTTTTGTATTCGAGGAGTTGGCGGATAAGCTCTCTGCGGGGGTCGGACAAATCATCATCTTGAAATTGATCAGGCTCAGCTTTTGGCAGGAGCATTGCCGATTTTATCTGCATTAACGTCGCGGCCATCACTAAAAAGTCGCCTGCCAGATCAATATCAAAACTTTTGAGCAATTCAATGTAACGGATGTACTGGTTGGTTATCTTGGCGATGGGAATATCATAGATATCCACCTCTTCCTTGCGGACAAGATACAAAAGCAAATCCAGAGGACCTGCAAATATTTCAAGATTGACGCGATAATCAGCCAATTTATTCCCTATCTTCTCAACCCAACAGCCTGGCGTGCCTTTTCGAGCGTCTCTCCGGCCACAGATTTTGCCCGTTCGGCACCGTTAGCAAGAACTTCTTTGACATAATCCATATTATTTTCAAGTTCGGCCCTTTTCTGCCGGTACGGCTTGAAATAGTCTGTCATCAACTCAGCAAGGCGTTTCTTGGCCTGACCATAGCCCAGACCACCGGCGCGATACTTGTTTTCCCACTCGCTCAGCTCGTCGGAAGAGGCAACCAGCTTCAAGAGCGCGAAAACATTGCATTTATCGGGGTCCTTCGGCTCTTCGACCGGCACGGAATCGGTCACTATTCTCATTATTTTCTTTTTGACACTGGCTTCCGGCTCAAATATTTCAATAGTATTTCCATAGCTCTTGCTCATTTTTCTCCCGTCGATACCTGGGACAATGGCAACAGATTCGATGATGTGCTCCCTGGGTACGGTGAAAATTTCGCCGTAAATGTTGTTGAATCGGATGGCAATGTCGCGAGTCACCTCGATGTGTTGTTTCTGGTCGGCACCGACGGGGACAAGGTCGCTCTGGTAAATCAGGATGTCCGCCGCCTGCAGTACCGGGTAAGCAAAAAGGCCGTGATTAGGACTCAGACCCTGAGCAACTTTGTCCTTGTAGCTTGTGCATCGCTGCAATAGTCCCATGGGGGTTAAGCAGGAAAGCAGCCAGGTAAGCTCCGTAACTTCAGGCACATCCGATTGGCGCCAGAAGATTGTCTTTTCGATGTCGAGACCTAAAGCAATGTAATCCATCGCAACGCCAAGAGTAAGGCCGGCAACGTCATCAGGTGCCGGATTGCTTGTAAGAGCGTGATAGTCGGCGATGAAATAAAAGCACTTGTGCTCTGCCTGGAGTTGCAGGTGCTGACGCATGGCACCGAAAAAGTTCCCTATATGAAGTTTGCCGGATGGCTGTATGCCCGAAAGTACCCTCAAACTAACCTCCTGATATTAAAAGCTGAATAACTTAATTTCAAAACATAAACAACAATAGCCGTAAATAACGCGATGAGCTGCGATTGTCAAGAATTTAGAATCAAGAATATAACGTACAGAATTGAAAATTACCACAGAAACACTACACAAGCGTATAACCGTCCATATAATTTACACACCTTCAGCACTAAGGCCCCAAGCTGGACCAAGAGTTAAGCAGGCAAACGCCCCCCGCAAAGATAAGGCACTACATCAAAGTCACTTCTGTAGAACCAGCCTTACAACTTACGATCTGCCAAGAG
>CBDVBU010000046.1:0-14604 GCA_965372295.1 uncultured Phycisphaerae bacterium | reverse complement strand
CTATCAGGCACTGAAGAAAATCGAGGATGAAGTCATTACTTCAATCGGCGATAAAAAGATACTCATCAAGCCGAACTTCGTGATTACTTCTCGACAGCTTGCCGCTACGCACGTGGACGCGGTGCGGGGGATACTGGATTTTCTCACGCCCCACTACAAAAAGCAGATTATCGTCGGGGAATCCACGATCTCCAGAGAAGGCACTTTTGACGGATTCAAGAATTACGGTTACCTGCCGCTGGAGAAAGAATACGATGTCAAGCTTATTGACCTGAACAAGCAGCCGTGGCAGTACCGCTACGTGTTCGGCAAAGGTCACCGCCCCACTCCGATTCGGATTATTTCAACATTCCTGGATCCGGACCTATACATTATCTCCGCGGCTAAAATGAAAACTCACGACCGCGTAGTGACTACATTGTCACTGAAGAACATTTTGCTCGGGGCCCCGTTGAATGATTACAAGACGAATGATAAACGTATCATGCACAACGAGTACACGTTCTCACGCAAGTCATTGCTCAATTACAACATGTTCCATCTGGCCCAGGAAATTTATCCCGACTTAGGCGTTATCGATGGCTTCGAGGCGATGGAAGGCAACGGCCCGGCCGGCGGAACGCCTATAGATGCAAGGATTGCCCTGGCCAGCCTCGACCCGCTGGCGATGGACACGCTGGCCACTAAACTGATGGGATTCGATCCGAGCCGGATAATGTATCTAACGAGTATGGCCGAAGCCGGCATGGGACATGGCGACCTGGACAAAATAGAAGTACTCGGAACGCCGCCGGAGCAGTGTCAATATCACTTCAAGCCGAATAAGCGAATGATCGAGCCATACGGCCTGACGTCCTGATTAGGATGACCGCCCTGCCGACAATTTTCTCGGATCAGTTTCCATCCGGATTCAATTGGATCACCCGGATGTCGTCCACGTAGATTATGCCTATGTTGTCGGGCTGTGGATTGTCGAGGTCGCCGACACCGATGTTCAATTTACGGATTGCAGTGACATCAATGCCGGCGGCGATTAAGTCCGCCAGCGGGATGCTCCACTGTTGCCAATCGGCGGCGAGTACCGCATCGGTATCCGGATGATTTATGACTGAAATTAGGCCGGCATCGTCCTCTATCGACAGATACAACTGTCCCGGGCCATTGTCCGAGCCGCCTCTAAAGTACAATTCAAAAGTGTCCATGCCGTTAAGAGTCCAGTCCTGGGGGGCTGGCCACGTTCGATAAGTCTGCGAGTAGTACGGCTCGTCGGCGTTGTTGTAATACAGGGGCATAGACTGCCTGCCGGCGTGAACGATGTCGGTTTCGGCGATTGTCTCGTGCGGGCTGCCCTGGGTCCAGATATCATGCCCGACAATCGAACCGGTTCCGTTGCCGGGATTGTTCGGCTCGGGGCCAGAGAAACCTAATCCATCAATCCATGCCTGGAAGACGGTCTGGCCGGCATCTCTGTTGTCGGTGTATAGCTCGAAGTCATCGGCTACGAGGAACTCGGCGGTCGTGAAGCTCCAGACCTGGCCTTTCCAGACGATTTCATTGACGTCCTCGGTGCCGTCTTCGGCCTCGACTGTGATAAAATTAACCTCGTCGATTCTCCAATAATAAGTGGTGCCCCAATCAAGAGTCTCCGGCTCGTACATGACCGTGTCCAGTTCCTGCCGGCCGCGATATATCTCTGTGTCTGCCGTAGTCGCATTAGTCACCAGTTCTTCATCCCGCCCGAAGCAAACATCATGCAGGGCGGCCCATGCCCCGGCGGTCCATCTTAGGACCGGCGTATGCGTGATGTCACCTGCCCCGGCGTACGGCCGGCGTTCACAAGCCCAGGGACACGGGTCGTAGCTTATTTCTATCCCCGGATTGTTCGCTTCGATGGCCGGCACGTTATAGACGTAAGCATCCTCATCGAGCGGATTGTAAAGCAGGTCCAGAATATCCAGGCCCTGCAGCGTTGTCAAAGCGGAAATGTCCTCAATAAAATTGTTGCTGAGGTTCACAGACTTGAGATATGCCAGGCCGGACAAGACGGCGACGTTCTCGATGTCGTTGTTTGCCAAGTCGAGAACTACGAGACCAGCCAGACCGGCCAAGCCGGCGATGTCCGTGATTCGATTGTTCTTAATATCCATAGACCTGAGGTTCGGCAGGTCGGACAATGCGGGAATTGCCGCGATCTGGTTGTAACTTAGATCGACTGTCTCGATACTTGTCAGGCCGGACAGGCCGGCGATGTCTGTGATTTGATTCGTGCCGAGTTCCATGAATCTCAGTCTCGGCAGGTCCGACAAGGCATCGAGGGTCTCTATCCGGTTGCGGTTGAGAAATACGAAAATTAGACTCGGCAGTCCGGACAGGCCGGAAATGTCCGATATCTGATTATTCTGTAGGTCCATGTAAATGAGATTCGGCAGGTCGGTCAAGGCGCCGATGGCTGTGATCCGATTGTTTGTGAGGTCCACGATTTCGAGACTTGTCAAGCCGGACAGGCCGGTAATGTCCGTAATCTGATTGACGCCGAGACCAAGGGCTTTGAGATTCGGCACGCCCGACAATGCGGAGATGTTCGTAATCCGGTTACCGAAGAGGGTCACGGTCTCGATGGCGGGCATGCCGGATAATCCGGAAATGTCCGTAATCTGGTTGCCGACGAGGTCGAGAAATTTGAGATTCGGCAGGTCCGTCAGGGCGGGAATCGTCGTGAGACCGGCTCGGCTGAGTAACAACGATTCGAGGCCGGTCAACGTGGACAACGCCGAGATGCCCGTAATCCGGTTACTGCTAAGCTCCAGCGACTTAAGGTTGGTCAGCCCGGACAGGGGTGTGATGTCTGTAATCTGATTGTGCTCCAGGTCCAGTGACGTCAGGTTCGATAGGCCGGACAAGGCTGAGATATCCGTGATCTGATTATTGTATAGAGTCAGAGTTTCGAGAGCGGTCAGGCCGGACAAAGCAGAGATATCCGTAATCTGATTGTTGCTGAGGTCCAGCGACTTCAACCGGGTCAGGCCGGATAAGGGCGAGATGTTTTCGATTTGATTCGTACGCAACTCCGGCGGCCAGACCCAATAGTAAAAGAACTCGCCAAGATTCAGGCGGGCTATATTCGTCGCGTATTCCAGGCCGGTAAGGTCGCTTATACCCCTTCCGGGGGCGCTGAGCTCTTTCAAAAACACCATGTCGGCCTCAGTGGGATTAGTCACGCCCAATTGGTCTTCGACGCGTGCTTTCAGTATGGGATCCGCAAAATAGACCGGATCCTCAGGCGTCTCCGTACCGCCGCCGTGTCGAGCCTGCGCGGGAAAGCCGGCAAGGCAAACCGCAATCAGCAAAGAGATTACCTGTATTGATTGTGAAATTCTTGCCAACGGCATTTTTCGACCTCCGTTCCCAATTTTCAGCAACAGGATACTCACCTGCCTCCCGGTCGCCTTACTCGGCCAGTAGGATTGAACCGGCAGGATGTTGGCTTACGCTTACTGATATGTAGTATACCAAATGGCGATAACCTCGGTCAAGGGCAGAAGTGCAGAAATGCCCCGATAGATGTATCGCTGCCGGTGACTATTCAGGATTCGAAGGTTCCCGACAGAAGGCTCAGTCGCTGTCTTTGAGCAAGTGTAAAACTCTCTCGGGCTCCAGATCTTCCTGGCATCGTAGCACTTTGAGAGCCTGCTCTCTGACCCGGGCCAGCGAAAATATACCTATTTCTAAAGTTGTGTTTCGCTGTGTCATGTTCTTCTCAACGTCCAGGATTTGCTCAAGGTCAAACTCTGCATGCGTCGTAAACTTTTCGATTTTTTCATGCACGCCAAGGAGGAATCCCTCAAAAGAGTTGATCGCCTCAATTTCATCTCTGACAGTGGTCAACAATTCGCTGATGTCGGAATAGACAGGATATTCTGAGCTTTCAGGAGTGTTCCTGGCCGCTTCCGCCGGGTTCTCCATGTCCTTTGCCAGATTCCTGGCCGAAGAGCGACCGCTGGCGATTTGGTCGGCCAACGTTATCATTTCAGCTATTCTATCTCTAATGGCGATGCAGAAGTCCCTCATCTTCTGGGCCGGTGTGGGCGTGATATTGGCGTTGTCAGTATCCTGCTGAGCGTTCGATATCTCCGCACGGCGTGCATGTCGGATTATTGCGGCGGCGGCATCGTCGTCCGCGATCTTTGTAGGTGCCGTCGTGTTTTTCGAATCCGAAATCTCTTTCTGAGTTCGGTTAGTAGCCCACGCACCGCGAGCAACAATTTGTATTGGTCCGAGTTTCATTTTTTCCGCCTGCACATTGCCTTAAATACTTCACGTTCTCCGGGACAGCCGTGCAACTGACTCGGCAAATAAAATATAATAAGAAAGAAAGGCACAGGCAAGTAATCGAGCCGGATTTTCCTCGAAACCGCAGAGAATTTTCCGCGCAATCGCATAGGGATTTCCTATCAAAATTTGGCGATGGCTTTGCCGTGCCTTCAGATGAGTTCTTTTCGGACCGCTGTACAAAAGAGCATTCTGAGTTGCCTCCGTGGACACTGCCGGCGAATGACCCGGGCGTCACGATGAACACTTGTTTTTCTTGAGCTGCTTCATGATTTCATCCCCTGATGAATAGCTACTACTCCGAACAAGTGTTTTTGAAAAGTTACTTTCTTAAAACCAGCCTGGTGCATGATGTCGGCCAATTCTTTCGCCTGATAGAAACGGGGTATCGTCGTGGCCAAATAGGTATACGCCATCTTGAACCCGGATATTCGGCTTCCGATTGATTTTACGTGTAGCAAATGACATGGTAACCAGGTCGAAGCTCGCATCGGGAAAAGGTAACGCCTTGATATCCGAAGCAATAAAATTGATACGGCTTGCTTCCGGCTTTCTTTTCGCTTCCTCCAACATGGGCTCTGAGAAATCTACCGCATAAATTATCGTTCCCTCCGGAGCCAGACGGCTGAGGAGAACGTCCATCTCTCCGGTGCCGGTACACATGTCCGCCCATTGACCGCCGCCTGCCGTCGCGACAATCTTTGCCGCTCGTTTATGCCACACGATATCAAGTCCAAATGTCAAGACATGTTTTGCCAATTCATACGTTGCCGGCACCTCGGAGAATACCCTTTCGACGAAGCCGCTCTTCTTGTCTGGCATACTCCCGGGTTCCTTTCGCGTTCGGCTGATTGCTGACTGGCGCTTAATTGCGCCTTCACGCGATCTCGGCGAGGGCACTATTGATACGCTTGATAGCCTCGTCGATTTCCGCGGGATTTTTGAAGCCGATCACAACCGCGTCCATCAGGCCGGACTGAATCGTGAATCGGATGGACTTCTCGCGGTCCTCGGGGTCGGTAAAGTCTCCGTTGCCGATTATTTTCATGCCGATGACGCCGTGGTTGTTTTGTCGCATGACCTTTATTTGCTTAAGCACGGGAGGCAAATGGGATCGTTCGCTCGTGGCGTTCCATATCTCGGCGGGTGTGTCTATATGTGCGCCCTGTGGATTGACCCGCACCAGATTGACATCCACCCAGTCCAATTGGGCTGCTGTCGTCAAGGCGGGCAGCGAGTGACACGATACTCCGTGGGCGCGAATGATCTTCTTGTCTTTGGCCTCTTCGAGGGCGTCCAGCACCCGCCGGCGTTCATCGTTCCAATTGGGCTTGACGCCGCAGTGGGTCAAAAGGCTGTCGATATAATCGACGCCAAGCTCCTTGCGAAAACGGTCGAGCACTTCCAGCGGCTTTTCTGGTATGCCGGACATCTTGGTCTGAATGAACAGTTTCTCGCGGGGCAGGTCCTTGATCGCCTCGCGAACCATCGTATGGGTCCTGTAGCTTTCGGCCGTGTCGATATACGTAATGCCCTGGTCGTACGCATAGTGTATCAACCGGTTGAAGCCGTCGGCTCCCAGCGCTCGCTGAACGCTGCCGCCCTTACTGCCGGTCCCGATGCCGAGCCGGCTCAGCTTCAAGCCCGTCTTTCCTAACGTGACCTGGTCCACAGCCGTCGGTTTGTGTTTGGCGAACGGGCCTGTGCTGCAGGATGACAACAAAACGGTGCCGGCTAGAGCAGCCGTGCCCTTAAGGAACTCACGCCGTGTGATTCTTTCTCTATTCATATTCATACTCCTTCATGCAATTTCGAGCCACAATCGCTTTAAGACGAATCGGTACGGGGCTAATTTGATTTTAGCTAATAGAGTACCCAAAGGACACTTGCCGGGCAAGCCCTTTTTTTACCTGATGTTTTCTGCCTGAACATATCTTTCGGAGCACGAATTTCGACTGAAAGCGATGGCGATTCAATTTGCTATTTTCTATTGTCTATTGACTATTTTTGCGGAATTTTCAACCAAAAGCGATGGTATTTAAAAACAAAAATCGGAGATTTGGAATTTTTTTTTATTTCTTTTTGGAAAGGCGCTTACGGCAAAAACTTCACCTGCAATTTTGTAGATTTTCACATCAAACGTGCAGGTCTGTCCAATAGTAGAGGCACTGTTTTTTAGCCTCCGGCAAAAACTGCCAAATTCTAATATCCTAAAATTTCGGATTTGCTTCTGATTGCATCTATACATCATTGCAATGCAGTACTCAGAGGGGAAATTTAGTCCAGAATATCTGCAATAAACTGTTTAAGTTCCGGCAGGTTCTTTTTACATGTATCCCACACAACTTTGGTGTTGACGCCGAAATATTCATGAATAAGAAAATTCCTCATGTCTTTCATCCGTCGCCAGAGTATATCAGAATACTGCTTGCGAAACTCCTCACTCAGGTTGTTAGAAGCTTCACCTATGATTTCCAGTTCTCGAACGACCGCATCTAAGATCATTTTATTGGAAGTAAACTGCTCGTAACTGATACCTTCAAGGTATTGCTCGATGCTGTCGATGGCTTCGCGAATGTGTATCAGGTAGATTCTGTCATTTCTCATAAACGTACTCTGCTTGTGCGAGAACTTCATCCCTAATATACTTACTGATTGCTTCTGGGGTCAGCAGGTCAACCGAACATGCGAGGAAAGATTCGAAGCTGTGCTTGATGTCGGAAAGTGTAAAGAAGCCTATGACGGCTGTTGGTTCAAAATCAATCAAAACGTCAACATCGCTTTCCTCACTCGGCGTGCCGTTGACATAAGAGCCGAAGATGGCAACTGATTTAATTGATTCCAGGTGTGGATTATTCTTGACTGCTTCTAAGAGTCTGTTTTTTATTTCTTGCTTATCCATAGTAAGCAGTGTAAATCATGTGCTCATTCATGTCAAATAGAATTTGGAACAAATCAAAGCTTTACAGTTTTTAATATAAGCCTTGTAAATCCCGTAAAATATATTTTGTCCCCCTGCCGCCTTTTTACTTTTGGCTTTCTGTTGGTCTGGCTTTCATTTTTGGCATTTCGGGAAACAGATCTTGGTCCGGCCAGTCGGATATGGACTTGACGGTTTTCGACAGTATCGGATCAATTTTATCGAAACCGGGACCCCTTTTATTGAACAGAACGACACAGTTAACGCCGTTCGACCATCTTGCCATGAATGTGTAGCATCCGGGCAGACTGCCGGTATGCCATGTATTCCGGCGTCCGTTGCCGTAATCTCTGACTGCCCAGCCGCACGCGTAATAATAATCCCCGGCCTTATACTTCTCGGGGGCAATCGTTGCTGGAAGCGAGAACATCATTTCGATAGACGCCGCCGAAAGGATGGGGCTGTCACTCGGCTTGTCGAAAGATGTGGCAAATCGCGCCAAGTCCGGCGCCGAAGCAAGCCATCCGCCGTGCGAATCTATATTCTCCAGGTTGAATGCGCCGTAAACAGACTCTTTCTTTGACTCATACATCACTTCTGTCGGCGCGCGGTCCTCAAGGTTCGAGTGCCCGATTTGCATCCTTGTGATTTCGAGCGGCGACAAGACAATCCTTTTGATATAGTCTTCGTAGCTCAGGCCGGTTTTCTGCTCTATCACACGGCCCAGCAGGCAATAACCGTAATTGCTGTAAGCGTATTTTGTGCCGGGCGCATACTGGAGCGTCTGACCGTTCATGAACGTGATTATATCAGCCTGAGTCACCGGCAGTGGCGAGCCGAGGGCTTTGCTTATTTTCTTGTTTGCGAACATCGGATCGAACGATTTGTCACTGTCCCAGCCGCCAAGATGCTCAAGCAGATGAAGGATTGTCACCTTCCCAAGGTTAGGATCGGGGATTTTTCCCTCAGGTATTCCAAACGGCAGAATATCGATAACTTTATCATCCAGGCTCAGTTGCTTGTCCTCTACTAATTTTAGTATGCCGGCCGACGTGATCGGCTTGGAAAGGCTTGCTATTCGGAAGAGCGAAATAGGTTCCGTCACCGGCGAGTCTGCTTTTGACCATGTGTAACCTCGTGCGAAAACGAGTTTGCCATGATACGTTATCGCCAACGAGCCTGCCGAGACCTTCTTCGATAGCATGAAGTTCTTCATCGTCTCGTCAAACACTAATAATTCGGCGACTTCCGGCCCGGTCTGGTGCCATACTCGTTGGCCGGTTAGAACGTAGCAGCCTGTCAGGGGAGCGCACATTATCAACAGCACAACTATCTTTACGGTGTCTATGAACTGGAATTGTCCGCCGAGCCAAAGCATTTGAATTCCTTCCTTTTCATACTATTACAAAGATATCTCAAGATTGCCACTTAAGCTCGGCACTCTATGGTAAAATGTACCGGCTGTCAAAATTAAATAGGAAAAATGAGCCGTCCTTAACCGGAAAGGACGCTTGATTTGCCCGGCGGGACGCATAAGATGGTCGTATGAATATTTTGGCACTCGAACCATACTATGGCGGCAGTCACAGGGCTTTTATTGACGGGCTTTCAAAGGCGAGCAAACATACCTGGACGCTGCTTACGCTGCCGGCCCATAAGTGGAAATGGCGCATGCGTCACTCGGCAATAACTTTTGCTTCTCAGGCGGCGGAGCTGACGGAGAAACGCCAAAGCTGGGATGTGCTGTTTTGCAGCGATATGTTGAATCTTGCGGAATTCGCCGCCCTGGCCCCTGTTGGGATTGCCGGGCTGCCGAAGGTCATTTACTTTCACGAGAACCAGTTGACTTATCCGGTACGCGCCGAAGATGAGCGTGACTATCAGTTCGCGATGACCAACCTGACGAGTGCCCTCGCTGCCGACGCCGTTTGGTTTAATTCACAATTTCATTTGGACTCCTTCCTCGACGCCCTTGCGAGGTTTCTCAAGTCCATGCCGGACCATCAGCCTCTCGAAACGATTGAGAAGATACGGGCCAAATCATCCGTTTATCCACCCGGCATAGCCGATGTTCCCCGCCGACTGGCGAGAAAATCGGGCCCGATGCGCATCCTTTGGGCCGCGAGGTGGGAGCACGACAAGAATCCGGAAGATTTCTTCGAAGCGATGAAAATTCTCAAGGACAAAAACGTGCCGTTCCGACTCAGCGTCGTCGGCCAGAGCTTTCGAGACCAGCCGGAAATCTTCGAACAGGCACATCGCAGTTTTCAACAACTTATCGACTATTGGGGCTATCAGCAGAACCGGGACGACTACGAGCGGGCATTGCTGCAGGCCGATGTTATAGTCTCGACTGCAAACCATGAATTCTTCGGCATAGGAATCCTCGAAGCTGTCGCAGCCGGAGCGCATCCGCTCGTGCCTAATCGCCTCTCATATCCCGAAATCCTCGGTCTCGGACGAATCGAAGGAGCCGAGCAATTCTTCTATGACGGCACGGCCCGGGACCTTGCCGATAAGCTGGGTCGGTTTGCAAACCGCGTTAAAAATAATGCCCTCTGGCCTGTAGGGCTAAGCCCGGCTATCCTCACCGGCCATTTAAAATGGCAGAACCTCGCGCACCGATATGATAAAACCCTCGAACAAATCTGCCATCGTGTTGACTGAGAAATAATAACCTCCAGGGTAAACCTGGGGGCTAAACATCCTCGCTGTTATTAGGATCTTATGTTCAAGTCACGGAGGGTGTGGCGCAGCCAGGCGAGCGATTTTTCGATCATTGGCCCGCCGGCTCCTTCGCATTCCATACTAAGCACGCCGTCATATCCGATGTCCCGCAGTATTGTCAGGACCTTCTTTATGTTCTCGGCATTAACGCCGTCACCGATGGCACAGTGGCTTACGGCGATGCCGGCCTGCTCGCCACGGACCGCATCGGCAAGCGATTCACTGACGTCCTTGACGTGTACATGGGTGATCTTCTTTTTAAACCGCTCACAAAAGGCCACCGGGTTCTGTCCGGCGATATATGTGTTGCCGGTATCCATGTTCATGCGCAGATACGGCGAATCGCAGAACGCCAGCATTTTCTCCATCATGTCGGGTTTCGTCGTGAAGTAGCCGTGCACCTCGATACTGATGATCATTTCGTAAGCCTCGGCGACCTCGATGATTTGGCCGTAGCTGCGTTTCATCGATTCCATGGCTTCGTTGTCGGACAATCCTTCGGGTTTGTTCAGACCGTCGGTGGTGGCGATCCGTTCACAGCCGGCATGCTTTGCCCAGGGGATTGATTTCAGGACGTAGGGCACGCCGTAGAGCGGCCCTTCCATGCCCGACAGCGGGAATGCGGCATCCACCTGCGAGAATTGCACGCCGTACTTTTCCATCTTCCGGCGCAGCAGCAGCGGATCTTCATATAACACTACGTGCGGCTGGTATCCGAGACCGTGAATCCAGCTTACGCCGTCGATCAGGCCGCACTCGATGTAGTGGACATCGTTTTCCTGTGCCCACTGGAGGCATTTTTCAAAGTTCCAGTAAGATGAATTGAATGCGTCGGTATGAAAGCTGATTTTCATTGTAATCTCGTCCTTCCTTTTGGGCGCAAAGCTTGCCGCTGCCGCGCCAAGAAGTGTTAATGAACCGGCTGCCATGAACTCGCGTCGTGTACAATGTGTGCCGCTCTGATGCATGTCGATATACTCACTATACCTTTCTTACCAGCCCGATCATAATATTATCCCCTTTACTGTGCGGAAAGAGTATAGGCTGGGCTGCAGGTTGTGTCAAAAGAAAAATGACGTGGCAATATCTTCGGGTGCGACCAGATATTCTGGCAGGGCTATGCTCCATGCCTAACACACGGCTTTCCTAACTCAATCGAAGAGCGTGGTACGAATTTATTGACAGATAACTGCACAATTGTTAGTCTCTTGTTATGATTCGTGCCATTCGAGATTCGTGCCGCGTGCTGCGTGCTGCGTTCCGGGTTCTTCGCAGGACGCAGAACGCCGAACACCGAACGGGATTCGTTCTGTCTTCTGTTTTCTGCCTTCTGTTCTCCGCCTTCTTCTTTGTCGGTTGTGCCGGGCCTGAACCGGAGCCGCCTATATGGGAGAAAGTCAAGATTGGCGATCTGGCTCCCTACGATACCGGCAAAACGCCGCGGGCGCAATTATTAAAGATGACAAAGCTGGATGTCCATATTTTTGAAATACCTGCTGATAACATAGGCGAGTTGGACAGAATTCGTAAGAAGTTGTTCATAAGACCGCTGCAGCTTAAGGATTACGAGGCCTTCAACGCCAACTTGTTTATGGTTCGCTTCGGTCAAGTCGATTTATGGAATCAAGCCAATGATTGGCTGATCGGCGCCGAAGGCCGGAATATAGCCAAAATCTCGCTCATGCTGGCTGACGGCCAGGCCCAGACCATTGCCATCGCCGGATTGGACCGCCCGCAAACCATCTTTTACACCGCAGCCGACGAATCAAGAGAAGGAGCCAACGTGGGGCCCGGCATTTTTGGTCTGAGAATCAAAGCTGAGAAAATCCCCGGCTCAAGAGGTGTCTGCGACCTTGTTGCCTATCCGGTATTTTCCCCGCCTACGGAAAGTACAATCCCACAATTAGATGCGCTCGGAAAATTACGCGAGTTTCCCTTTACCAGTGCCGCCTTCGGATTGAAAATGAGTCCGGGCGATTTTGTGTTCCTGGCCCCGAAAGAATACATCAGCGACCAGACAGCATTGGGCGGCCTGTTTTTCAGCAATCCCCGGGGCGGCCTGTTCTTTAGCAAAACCAAGTCGCCCGAATATAAACCCGCCGTCAGGATATTTTTACTCGTTTGTACCGGAATAAATTATTGACCAGCGTATGCCCAATCCGATAGTGACACTGACTCGATGCAGTGATTACAGCCTACCCGGAATTGCCGAGGCGATAGAAAAACATTTCAACCTGCTCGGCGGGCTGGAACAATTTGTCAAGCCCGGTGACAGCGTTTTGCTCAAGCCGAATTTCATCGCCCCAAGGGCCAGGCGGTACGCCACGCAGACCGACCCGGCGGTGATTCTCGAAACCGCCCGGCTTCTGAAAGATTTCGGCGCCAGGCCTTTCGTCGCCGATTCACCGGCATGGAGCAATACGTTTGCCTGCGTAAAAGCGCTGAAGCTGGACGAGCCGCTAAAACAATTGTCAGTGCCGGTAAAGCAGCTCGATAAGCCGAAAAAATGCCGGGTAGGATCAAAGAACATCAGTATCGGCATAAGTTCCGTCGCGCTCGACGCAGATGTCATTATCAATCTGCCCAAGTTCAAATCGCACCAACAGTTGGTGGCGACATTTGCCGTCAAGAACATGTTCGGCTGCGTCAGCGGCAAGCGAAAGGCCCTATGGCACTTCACAAAAGGCCGTCACCAGGACGAATTCTGCGAGCTGCTTATCGACATTTACAAGTATCTCAATCCTGCCATGACGATTATCGATGCAGTGACAGCGATGGACGGCCCCGGCCCGATTCGCGGCAGAGCCAGACCTTTGGGCTGGCTTATCGGCGGAACCGATCCCATCGCCTGCGAAACCATCTGCGCCAAACTGGTCAATATCAAGCCCGAAGACATACCGATTATCAAAACGGCAAAACAAATAAGTTTCGGCTGCCCTGACCCGTCGAAAATAACAATCGCCGGCGACGATTTCTTTCAGAGTATATGCAAGGACTTCAAACTGCCCGAGCTGATTCCGATCCGCTTTTCCCTGCTGCACGTCTGCAAAAGTATCTGCAAACAGATACTCCTACTGACGAAATCCACAGCTAAAAATTAGCGCCGGAGAAGACAGAAAAAAAAGAGATGACAGAATAAACAAAGCAGGATTAATACTGTATTCAAACTGATCGAGTCATACTGTCATCCCTGCGAAAGCAGGGATTCAGAAACGTAGCAGTAGAGTGGATTTCCGCTTCTGCGAGAATGACAAACTGTGTTATGTTATTGTTACGAAAAGGAGTATAGCGGTGGCAGGCAAAATAGACAGACGAGGATTTCTCGGACTGGCGGGTATCGGAATCGCAGGGGGAGCATTGCCCGGATATGTTCGAGTGTACGGTGCTTCAGCGGCTCGAAAAATCGGTGACGCTGAACTGCCTGAAGGATGGATGGAGCCAGCACCTGAATTTTCACTGGTGCCGTTTTGGTTCTGGAACGATGCACTGAGCGAGAAGGAGATAGCGCGACAGTTGGATGATTTTAAGGCGCATGGAGTGTACGGATTTGTGATACATCCGCGGGCCGGTCTCCCGCGCGACATCGGCTGGTTGAGCGAACCGATGATTAAGTTCATGAGATTCGCTATCGAGCAGGCGGCCAAACGCGACATGTGGGTTGTGCTGTACGATGAGGGCATGTATCCGAGCGGCTCTTCGAGCGGCCAGGTTGTAGCTGAAAATGCAGCCTTCAGAACGCGAGGCCTGTTCCGGATTGATCTGGATACAGTAGAGCCCGGAACCAGCCATTACGGCATTAAAATCGGCCAGAACGGCGAGCCTTCATTGGCCGAAGATCAAAACCTGATTGCGATAGTTCGGCGGAAAAAAAACGGACATCGAATTGCTGTTGTTGACAGGGCCATCCGTGAAGGATACTCGGTCATTCGGGGCCTGCATTTTGTCGAAGATGACCCACCGAGGCGAGATAACCACAAAGAAGTGCCGGAGAATACTCCGCCGGCGGGGGACTTACTGAACCCGAATGCAGTGGCGTGTTTTATCCGGCTGGTTTACCAACGGTACTACGATGAGTTCAAAGAGCATTTCGGCAAAACAGTGCGGGCGATTTTTACCGATGAGCCTTCGTTTCTCGCCAAGCGAAGCGAGCGAGGGGCGATGCCCGGGACAACGGATATCCTCGAACATGTCAACTCACACCTTGGGTACGACTTTCGCCCCTATCTGCCGGCTTTGTGGTATCGTGACGAGCCGGACGCGGAGCGATATAGAAGAGACTACCGGCAGGCGCTTCAGAGCAGGCTGGAGGAGACATTCTATGGGCAGATTTCGAGGTGGTGCCGGGAGCACAGCATCGCACTGACGGGACATCCGGCCGCACCGGACGATATCGGACAGCTTCGGTATTTTCAAATACCGGGACAGGATATCGTCTGGCGGTATATCGAGCCGGGCAAGCCCAGCGCCATCGAGGGAGCACAGTCCACCCAGGCCAAGTGTGCTTCTTCGGCGATGATTCACCTGGGCCGGCGTAGAAATTCAAACGAATATTGTGGGGCGTACGGGCACAATTTCACGTTCGAGGAGATGAAGTGGCTGACGAACTGGCTTATCGTTCGGGGATGCAA
>CBDVBU010000045.1:0-14630 GCA_965372295.1 uncultured Phycisphaerae bacterium | reverse complement strand
AGCGGATGAAGGCAAAAGATAATCCCGGAGACAAAATCAAGCTCGTAACACTCGACCCGGGGCACTATCACGCGGCCCTGGTTCAGAAGAGCATGTACGAGCAGGTGGATCCCATCGTTAAAGTCTATGCTCCCGATGGGCCTGACGTGCAGAACCACCTGGCGCGGATTCAAAGGTTCAACGAGCGCGCCGATGATCCGACCCATTGGTGGCAGGAAGTTTATAAAGGCGACGATTTTCTTGAAAGAATGCTCGCCGAGAAAAGCGGTGACATTGTCGTTCTCTCCGGCAACAACCGCAGAAAAGCCGAATACATCAAGGCCTCTATCGACGCCGGTCTCAACGTTTTCTGCGATAAGCCGATGTGTATAGACTCTCAGGGCTTCAGGCTGCTGGAGCAGGCCTTCGCCTCGGCCGAGAAAAAAAATCTCTTGCTCTACGACATTATGACCGAACGTTTTAACACAACCTGCATCCTGCAAAAACTTCTCGTGCTCAATAAAGACCTTTTCGGCGAAATGGAAGCCGGCTCACCGGAAAATCCCGCCGTCGTCAAGGAGAGCGTACACCATTTCTTCAAATACGTCGCCGGAGCGCCGCTCAAGCGGCCCGCATGGTACTTCGATACGACCCAGCAAGGCGAAGGCCTGGTGGACGTGACTACGCACCTGATCGATCTGATGATGTGGACGTGTTTCCCGAAGCAGGCAATCGATTATCGCAAGGACATTGAGATAAATAAGGCCAGACGCTGGCCTACTATGCTTACGCGCGCGCAATACGAGAAAGTAACGGGCGTGTCCGACTTCCCCGATTATCTCAACGACAAGCTCAACGATGACGGAGTTCTGCCATGCTACGCCAACGGCGAGACGACCTTCACGATGAAGGGTATCTGCGTAAAACTGTCGGTGACATGGAATTTCCAGGCGCCGCAGGGTGGTGCGGACACACATACCTCGCTGTTTCGAGGGAGCAAGGCTAATGTGATCATTCGCCAGGGCAAGGAGCAAAACTATCGACCGGAGGTATATGTCGAGTCTGCCCCGGGCAGTTATCCTGTCCAATTGGCCGCTTCCGTGCGCAAAGCTGTCGCCGGCTTGCAGAGAAAATTCCCCGGCTTGAAAGCCGAGAAGGCCGGAGACGGCTGGCACATCGTTATGCCCGACAAATGCCGGGTCGGACATGAAGCTCATTTTCGAAACGTCATGGAAGCGTATCTACAGTACCTGGCCGAGGGCCGGCTGCCCGAATGGGAAATTCCCAACATGATCGCCAAGTACTACATTACGACGAGGTCGCTCGAACTGGCCCGGCGGTAACACTCAAAGAGGAGAGCAAACCAAAATGGCCCATGAGCAATTAGCACTGTTAGGTGGTGAGATGTCGGTTAAGTCGGAGGCGTCAGATATCTTTGCCTGGCCGATCGTCACAGACAGGCACGAACAAGCCGTTCTCGACGTGGTGCGCGCCCGGAAGATGTCCGGCATCGAAATTACAAAAGAGTTCGAGAAGAAGTACGCCGAATCGCTCGGCAGAAAATACGCCCTGGCGTACAACAACGGCACGGCGGCCATCCTGGGCGCCATGTATGCACTGGATATCGGCCTCGGCGATGAAGTAATCTGCCCGAGCATTACTTACTGGGCCTCGGTCGCGCAGGCGTACAGTCTCGGCGCAACGCCGGTTTTCGCGGATATCGACTCCGAAACCCTTTGCATTGATCCGAAGGACATCGAGCATCGAATCACGCCGCGAACCAAAGCAATTGTTGTCGTGCATTATGCCGGAATGCCGGCCGAAATGGACGCGATTATGAAAATCGCCGCCGAGCACAATCTGAAAATCATCGAAGATGCGTCCCACGCTCACGGAGCGCTCTACAAAGGCAGGCAAATCGGCACCTTCGGCGAGGCGGCGGCATTTTCCCTGATGACCGGCAAGGCCCTGGCCATCGGCGAGGGCGGAATCCTCTTTACCGATGAGAAGCGAGTTTACGAGCGGGCGCTTTTGTTCGGGCACTATATCCGGCACGATGAGATAACGCTGGATGAGCTTAAGCCCTTCGCGGGGCTGCCCTGCGGCGGCGCCAAGCACCGGATTCATCAGCTCAGCTCGGCCTTCGGACTGGTCCAGTTGGAGTTGTATCCGAAGCAGATGGCCGAGATAGACAAGGCAATGAATTATTTCTGCAACCTGCTCGAAGATACCGCCGGGATCCGGCCGATCCGGCCGGCCAAAGGCACAAACACCACCAAGGGCGGCTGGTACTATCCGCATTTCAAGTATATCGCCGAGGAGCTGGGCGGGCTTTCACTGTCACGCTTCAGTCAGGCTATTGTCGCCGAAGGCTCAATTTGCAATCCCGGCTGTAATAAACCACTGCATCTGCATCCGTTGTTCACGACTATGGACGTTTACGGACACGGCAGGCCGACGCGAATTGCGTTCCTCGATGAATCCGCAAAGATCGAGCAATACGTCGAAACGCTGCCGGTCGCCGAGAGCATCACCCGCCGCGTCTTTGAGGTCCCGTGGTTCAAACATTACGAGCCGGAGATTATCGAGGAACACGCCGGCGCTTATAAAAAGGTAATTGAGAATTATCAGACGCTGTTGCCCGGCGATATCGACAAGGAAACCGAGACCGGTGGTTACAGCAGCTTTTTTAGCAGCCAAAAGAACACATGATAATTCAACTTAATTGGATTTTAAATTGTCATGCTGAACGAAGTGAAGCATCTGGGATTTGAAAGGAATTTACGTTATGCCGGCGTTGTAGATTCTTCGCGTAGTTTATCCTTGAGCGCAGCGAAGGGCTCAGAATGACAAGAACAAGATGGTGGGGCAAGCCCAACTCTACAGACTGGCGATGTTCGGATTTTTTGCCGCGGCGGTTTCGTTCGGTCTTGAGACGGGTGTTGTAATCGGCGCATTCTTTAGCGTATCCGGTTCGACCATAGCCTGCTCGGCGATCTCGATCATTGCTTCTATGAAAGCATCCAGCGTTTCCTTGCTCTCGGTCTCGGTTGGCTCGATCATCAATGCCTCTTTCACATTCGTCGGGAAATAAACCGTAGGGGGGTGAAATCCTCTGTCTATGAGAGCTTTCGCTATGTCAATCGCGTGGACGCCGTTGCGAAGCATTTTTTCCGGGACGCTGAAAACACATTCATGCTTGCAAATTCTGTCGAATGCAAGCTCATAGTGCTTCTTAAGTTTTTCCTTGACGTAGTTTGCGTTTAGCACTGCATTCTCGGCGACCCTTTCAAGACCGTTTTTGCCCAGCATCAACATGTAAACATACGCCCGCAGAACAATCCCGAAGTTGCCATAGAAAGGGGCCACGTAGCCGATGGATTTTGGCCTGTCGTATTCCAGCGCGTATGTCCCATCATCCCTCTTGACGACAATAGAAACCGGCAAAAAGTCAAGCAGTTTGTCCTTAACACCGACCGGCCCGGCCCCGGGGCCGCCTCCGCCGTGAGGGGTGGCAAAAGTTTTGTGCAGGTTGATATGCACGATGTCAAATCCGAAGTCACCGGGACGCGCCTTGCCGACTATGGCATTGAGGTTGGCTCCATCGTAGTATGCGAGTCCGTCAACGCTGTGAACCAAATCGCAGATGTCCCTGATGTGAGGATTGAACAAGCCGAGCGTGTTGGGGCAGGTCAACATCAATCCCGCGACATCGTCGTCCAGGGCCTTCTCGACGTCTTTCAATTCCATGAAGCCGTTCTCGGTTGTTGCTATGGTTCGGACCTTGTACCCGGCGATCGCGGCGCTGGCGGGATTGGTGCCGTGAGCACTGTCCGGGATAAGAACGGTGGTTTTCCTGTTGCCTTTATCGTGGTGATAAGCGGCCATTATCATCATGCCGGTCAGCTCGCCGTGTGCGCCTGCCAACGGCTGCATCGTGAATCCCGCCATCCCCATGATTTCGCGGAGGAACAAGTCCGTCTCATAGAGCACGCGCAATGCTCCCTGTGTGAGCATGCCGCCCATTCTCAACTGAGGCAGCAGCGGGTGCAGATGCGCAAAGCCCGGGTAGGCGGCAATTCGCTCTGTCACTTTGGGATTGTATTTCATTGTGCAGGAGCCAAGCGGGTAGAAGTTGGTGTCGACACCGAAATTTCTGCGGGACAACTCCGTGAAATGCCTGATGACGTCAAGCTCACTAAGCTCCGGCAGCTCCGCCGGTTTCTCACGCAGCAGGGCCTTCTTGATATTTATCGACGCGGGCACGTCACTTGGTCCCGGCTGGGCCGCCCGCCGATCCGGCGCACTCTTTTCAAATATCAGCTTCATAGCACACTCTCCAAAGCTTCAGCCAGCATCCCGATTTGTTGCTTGGTACGCTTCTCGGTGACACAAATCAGGATGGAATTCTCCATTTTGTCGTAGTATCGGCTCAGCGGAAATCCCGCTGCAAAGCCTTTTTCGATCAGTTTCGCAATGACGTCCGCCGCTTCGCAGGGCAGGTCTAAAACGAATTCGTTGAAGAACCACCTCGCCTTGAAGTGCGGCTCGACGCCGGGTATTGCAGTCAGGCGTTTGTAGGCGTAACTGGCCTTGTCCGCACATATCTGGGCCGTTTCTCTCAATCCCTGTTTGCCGAGCAGGGACAGGTAAACCATCGCCGTCAGGGCACAAAGCGCCTCATTCGAGCAGATGTTTGAAGTAGCCTTGTCGCGGCGGATGTGCTGTTCCCTGGCCTGTAGTGTCAGGACAAAGGATCGTCGATCCATTCTGTCTGTGGTCTGTCCGACAATTCGGCCGGGCATTTTACGAACGTACTGCATCCGCGAGGCCATGAATCCCAGATATGGCCCGCCAAAAGACATCGGCATGCCCAGACTCTGGCCTTCTCCCGTCACGATATCGGCTCCCATCGCGCCCGGTGTTTTGAGTATCCCCAGCGATATCGGGTAACAGGAGACAATCAAAAGGGCGTCTTTTTCGTGGGCGGCTTCGGCGATGTCACTGAAATCGTCAATGCAGCCGAAGAAGTTCGGATTCTGCAGAATCACCGCGGCAGTCTTGTCGTCGATTCTCTTGAATATCCGTTTGCGGTTTGCCAGGCCGTCCACGCAATGTGTTTCTTCAAGTTCGATTTGCAGGTTCTGCGTGTATGAGTTAATCATGACGCGATTAATAGGATTGACACTGTCGTCGATAATGATTTTGTTGCGCCCGGTGATTCGCAGCGCCATCATCATCGCCTCGTACATCGCGGTACCGCCATCGTATAGGGAAGCGTTGGAAACCTCCATATCAGTCAGGCGGCAAATGGCCGACTGGTATTCGTAGATTGCCTGTAGCGTTCCCTGTGACAGCTCCGGCTGATACGGTGTGTAGGCAGTGTAGAACTCGCTGCGCGAAATGACCGAATAAACCGCCGCCGGAATGAAATGGTCGTAGAATCCTCCGCCCAGAAAACAAGTCAGATTAATCGAGTTCTTATCAGCAAGCTCCGCCAGCTTATTTCGGACGTTTTGCTCGTTGATGCCGTCGGGCAGATTCATTGATATATCCAGGAACTCCGAAGGGATATCGGAAAACAGATCGTCCATCCCAAGCCCGATTTCAGCAAGCATTTCCTTCTGTTGCTCCGTCGTATTCGATATAAAAGGCATTTGGTAAATCCTTAACGCCGTTGCCGGACCGCTCTCAGGCTGCCCGGCTACGGCCGAATGGCGGTTTCTACAATCCCGCTATGTACTGCTTGTATTGTTCGGTGTCCATCAGGTTTTCGTGGGACTTTGGATCGGTGAACTGCAATTTAGCTATCCAGCCGCCCTTGTAGCAATCCTCGTTTATAAGTTCGGGGCGGGTCTCAAGCTCGTGGTTGACTTCGATCACCTTTCCGGTCACGGGCGAATAAACGTCATTGGCGGCTTTCGAACTCTCAACAATAGCAATCTCGTCGTGTGCACTGACTTGCTTACCAATCACAGGCAGCTCTACAAAGACAAGCTCGCCCAATTGCTCCTGAGCGTAATCTGTGATACCCATCGTTGCGATGGCGCCTTCAATGCCGACCCACTCGTGGTCTTTGGTATAAAGTAATTTTTTGACTGCCATTTAATACTCCTCAATCAGAATTTTTCGAATCGGCTCAGAACGATGCCGGCAAGATCGGGGCTTACGTGCTCAGCCTTTTCTACGCTGTCTTTCCTGCCCTGTTCGAGCTGGCCCCGACTTCTTGCAAGGTAGTAGAGACCGATAGGATTGCCTTGTTGCGTACACTCTCTGCTCATATAAACCAGAGCAATCTGTTTTTCTTCGATTTTTGTGCAGCTCAGTACCCATCCTGTGCATTCACCTTTGGCGTTGAGAACAGCATCATTCTGCCTGACGGGCCGGATGCCTTTTTCACCGGGCAATTCAACCCTGGCCACTTCCATATCATATTTTTTCGCAATTTGCTCCATGGGCTTCTTGCCGATGAAGAACTCTTTGTCCAGTTTCACAGCCCATCCGTAACCGGCCTCGAAAGGAGAAATATTGAACTGCCCGGCCAGCTCATGACCGTAAAGCGGCAGGCCCGCCTCGATTCTGAGACTATCCCGGGCGCCAAGCCCGCATGGCACGAGCCCGTACTGTCGGCACTTTTGCAGCATCATTTCCCAGAGCCTCGGAGCATTATCAGGATGAACAAATAACTCAAATCCGATTTTCGAACCGGTGTAACCTGTGCGCGCGATAATGCAATCAATCTCGCCGAGGGTCGCCTGCACGAAATGAAATGGCCGCATCGCGGCAATCTTCTCGGCGGCCTGAGCATCGGTGAGAGCCGAGACTATATCGAGCGACCGGGGACCCTGAAGAGCGATATCGATCCTGCAATCCCGGCTCCGGCTCGTATCCCTCATGTCAGAGATGTCGGGCTTGTACGGCAGTTTGCGCTTGATATCTTCGGCATCGACCGGAAACTCATCATTTAGCAGCGCCTTGAAATAAGCCTTGATTTTTGGTTCATTCGCGGCGTTCACGACCACCATGAATCGCTCGCCGGCCCGGCGGTAGATGATAATGTCGTCGAGAATGTTGCCGGCGGCATCCAGGATGTACGAGTAGCGAGCGTTGCCGACGCCGAGGTCCGTGATTTTGTTTGTCGTTACGTAATCGAGAAAGTCCGGGGCATCGGGGCCTGAAACATCGAGCATGCCCATGTGAGTACAGTCGAATAGTCCCGCTGCCTGGCGAACCGCGTGGTGCTCGGTAGCTATCGCCGAATACCACAGCGGCATGATATAGCCGCAAAATGGATTCATGTGCAGTCGGCTTGTCAGCTTCAAATGCTGTTCGTGGAGAACACTCCCCACGGCAGGTGAATCCACCTGATTAAAAGCAAAATGACCTACTTGAGTCCTTTCTTGCATCGTATTGCTCCTTTTTCAAACGCCGCCGCAACATTAGTAGAAAACCGTTAATGAGTCAAGGCCATTTCCTTTCATATGTACAGGATGTACAGATTGTATGACTCGCACCCGGCAAAAAAATGACAATAGTACAAAAAACCGGCGATATGGGTAGCAATCTCATCCATGACCATGATATCTTGGGCCAAACTTTAGATATAAATATTTGCGAGAATAGGGCAGAAATCCCTTTTCAGAGACCATTTAAAATTAAGTAATGAGCCATCGCAGGTGAGTAGAATGATTATTCCTGTAATATTAACTTAACTTGACCTGGTTTTGAATTGTCATGCTGAACGAAGTGAAGCATCTGGATCACGACCGGCGATACCCAGCCCAGATTCTTCGGCTTCGCCTCAGAATGACAAACGCTAAAGGGTAATTCGGACAGGCCCTAAAAAATGCTTGCTTAACTCCTTTTATTGCAAGGGTTTATGTGAGTCTGGGAAATATTTGAACGGCAGGACAGAAAAGGCCTGTTAATAGTTTGGGTGTAAAAAAGTTTAAAAAAATGGGCAAAAATAAGGAATTGGGCCACATGGCTATTGCTATTGATGTGAAAATTGATAAAATAGACGGGTGCGATAAAATATATAGTAGTGGGCAGTTTTTTGAAATTTAGCCATTGACATTTATTGGAAAAGTGGGTAAAATGGCAATAATGGTAAAAGGTGTAAAAAATTAAATATTTTATGATTTTACCATTGACATAGAATAAGAAAACAGGTAAACTTGATTGATGAGCAAAATAAATGCTTATGTAACATGCGTTGCTTTGATAGCAAGGTTTTGCTTTGAAGGTGCTGTATTTTAGTGCCGGCCCGGAAGTGAGGAGAGTGACGATGAGGATGATGATGAAAAGGAATGAAACAGTCCAACTCGTACACCATCTCCATTCTGATCTTACCGGTTAAGATCGAAAACGGATTTTCTTAAACCAACGGATTGACAAAACAGGCAATAAATAAGGCTGTTTTCTGTTTACAGCAATAAATTATTGTCAAAATTATTTTTTGGGGGGAGAACAACGATGAAAAGATTAGTCATAACTTGGGTATTAGCAGTAGGGTTGTTTGGGCTGGCGGGAATTGCCGGGGCTGAGCAAACCGGCAAGCCGTTTGTCAACGTATCGGCTACACCGGATAAGCTTGACCTTGGGACTGCTACATTATTCACGGATACTTATGATGTGCCGGCAGCATTAACAATAAAGGTGGAAGCGAACTGCATGCATGGTCCAATTATGATCTCCGTGACCAAGCTTAAACGACGTCAAGGAGGTTCGATATCGCCTGAGCGTCTTTTTGTAAAGACACCGGCAACAGGTGGATTTGTTACGATGGCAAGGCCGGTAGCGATATCGAAGCCGACAATAGGCTCTCATACAATTGTGTTGGATTTAAGAGTGCAAACTCAATTCTTAGATCCTGCAGGTGAATACACGGGAACACTTATACTTACGATAATGCCGCCGGCTTAGTTTGAGGCTCGGTGATGCAGGAAAGAGAAGGATTAAGTTTAGTAAAAAAAAGTCATTATATATGCCCAGGATTGTGGATAGATGTTTTGTCCAAACTGAAGACCCCCTTCCTTAGTAAAGGATGTGGGAGAAAGGAGGTGTGTGAGGTAGTGAAAAACTGATAAGTCGCGAGCATGAAAGTGTTTGCGAGTCGCCGAAAGAAGCTGGCCTGCTTTTGAGGCGGCGGAACGATTTCGTAGACTCGAAATTGTTAACCTCATAAGGCCCTGGCTCGGCAGTTAAGCGGGTATGCTTGCTCGAGTCGGTGATTACTAAGAAATAGCCCGTTGATTTTGTGGCTTAGGCGCGTAAAGCCTGGGCGTAAAAAAACCTTAATAAGCTCCGTAAGCTTATGTTAGCTTTAATGGAGCGAATGTTAAGAGAGGGAAATGAAAATGATAAAAAGAACTTTGATTGCAATTGCAGTAGTAGCTTTACTGGCAACTTCGGCACATGCAGCACTTGACATCAACTATTTACCCTTCGGAGATCACCATGCTGTAAAAGTAGATGGTAGCGAAAATGTCCGCTGGCCCTACTCATATAAAAGCCTCGTTGTATGTAACATTCCTATTAAAATGCACGTAGGTATGTACGTACAGGTCAAAGACTGCAAGAAGAAGAAAATCGTTCTTAAGCAGGTTGACTGTGGCGATATTGGTAAGGGTTCAGGCGACTACCCCTGCTATCTCGGCTGTGTATCGTTTGGTGTGAGAGCTAACTTCGAAGTAAAATTGGGTACAAGCTTACATAAGTCTGGCGATACCATCAAAGATTGGAGCGCCTACTATGATGGTGGCGATGTTGTTCCTGGCGATGGTGACTATCACACAATGAAAGTCTGTGTCAAGGCTTGGAAGACCCAGATCTATAAGGCTGCACCTGGTGACGAAGTTAATGTTGGTTCTATCGACATTACCGTAAAGCCGAATGCGTAACAAATCTTCTTAAATAAAGAAGAGTATGTGAAGTACATAGGGAGGGATGATTATTTCATCCCTCCCTAACTTTTTTAAATTCAGACCGATCGGTGTCAAGGTATTGGTAGATAGTATCTGTTGCAGAAAACAAAAACCGACGATGTCACCCCTGCGTAAGCAGGGGTACAGAACGAAAAAGCTGGATTCCCGCTTCCGCGGGAATGACAAATACTGTTTCCGCAAAAGGAACTAGCTAAAGGCTGTTTGCTGGAAAATAAGGTTGTTTGTAGTTCCTTCGCCAAGATTAAGCATAAGTTCTCAGATATGTCTACCAAAAAGAATGAGAATTGGAATTCTTGAATATTCAGGGCATGCTGTTATGGGTTTCCGAGGTAAATAAAGAAGATTCGGAGCGATAATAATAACCTTTTTTAGTAAGATAATCTCATTTTTTTCTATTGTGAGCGAAATTGTTTACTTTGATTTGTTAATGTAGGCCAAATGGTTATTTTGGGCTTGACATGAGTGGGGCAAAATGGTAGAATTGGTAATATCTTGTACGGGGCGTATAGATAATAGTTACAAATGCCTTTTTATAAGATATCAGAAGCAATACGTTGAGCAGTCAAGAAGGGGTTGGATTAAGGGGATGCGGGCTTTATTAGGATTGATAAGGAATTATAAAAAGTAAGGACATTAAATTGCCGAAAAGGTAAAAGCCTGAATATTAGTGTGAAATCGAGGAAATAAGCCACAAAAGTATGTAATAAATAACTCAAACTGACCGATTCGATCTGTCATCCCTGCGAAAGCAGGGATCCAGGAACGTAACGGATTTAGTGGATTCCCGCTCCCCGCTTTCGCGGGGACAAGTTTACACCTGCAAAAGCAGGTGTGGGAATGACAGACTGTGTTATTTTGTTTTATTGTGGAGGTTTTAAATGCGTGACAGAAGTAACAGAATGGATGCCTGTTTGAATGGCAATAAAAACAAGGGCGATAATGGCAGGTCCCGCCAATTCGTAGCAAACCGCATTGTTAACGGGGCCGGACTGATTTGGATTATCGCCATTGGGGCTGCTCTGCTGGTATCCGCCGGCCCTGCATTTGGGCAATTTACAGTCCAACCGATGAAATTGGAGCTTGCAGTCACACCCGGCAAGATAATCAAATCGGCACTTCGCGTTCAAAGCTTCGATCCCGATGAGGTCCACAACATAAATATGTCGGTAACCGAGCTGAGCCAGTCGGAAGATGGAGAATGGGCTATTATCGAGCCTAATGACATTACCGATCCCAACTCGCCCTTCTTTGGTTTTGATATATCAAAGCTGTCCTCGTGCAAGGATTGGATAAGCTTGAGCCCTAATAATTTTGAGCTGCCTCCTAATGGAGTAGTTCCTGTAGAGGTAACTTTAAGGGTCGAGCGTGGTGTCCGTGGATTCTTCGGTGCCGGAATCCTCGCTACGTTAAGCCCCATGCGAGGTGTGGGAGACGTTTCTGTTGTCGTGCGATTTTTAGTTCCCGTTATCATTGAAATACAAGATCGGCCTGCACGACCTAAAGTACAATCCACCGACATCGGTCTGGAGTTCATTAAGGCAAGCGGAGAATACAAGGCAAGATCGATGGCCACAATGAGTATTGCGAATGACGGGGGCACCTATTCCCGGATTAAACCTGCTGTAAGAATCTGGTCTTTTACGCAGGGGCACTGGCGGATAATTACAACGACAGAGTTCCAGGATAAAAGCATCATCCCAGGGGCTAGATTTAAGTTAAGAGCGAATATACGTAAGCCTCTTCCCAGCGGGAAATACAAAGTAGCCGGATATCTCTACGTTGACGGCAGGCGTACGAAGAAGATTGAAAAAGAGATAGATTTTGTCGGTGACACGAGCATTACCGGGGTTAAAGGCGATGCGCCGCTTGACCTGGATCCGATCAATGTTTCCATAAACGGATTGCCGGGAGCTACCCGCACGGCAACGATAAAAGTCTATAACGCTTCGAAAGAGACCGTCAATGTCCGGACGGCTATGGGGTTGCCGAACATTCTTCAATTCGGTGCTTCCGGCGATGTGAAGGGAGAAGATTTGGATTGCACGGAATGGTTGAAAATAACACCTGAGCAGTTCACTCTCCGTGGTGAGGGCGGGCTGCAAACCTTACGCGTTGTTGCTACGATGCCGAAGGACCTCCCAATGCCGCATCCCAGCTATTTTTCGCTTTTGGCCTTGTGGGCCACATATCCTGACGGCCAGAAAGCCGGTTACACAACCACAAATATCTGCCTCCGAAACAGTAAAATTGAGGCTAAACCTGCGGCTGCGGCAATAAAGTTAATCCCCCAGGATTTGGGTGATTCCATGTATCTTATCGCAACCAGGTTCGGTAATTGCGGAATGGTCGACTTTGTCCCTATCAGGGTCAAAGCTCAACTTGTAATGTCTAATGGAATAAGCAGAGTGAGCACATTCCTCAGCGGTGATCGGAGTCTTATGCTGCCGTTTGAAGAAAGGGACTTCGCGGATGTTTTGGATCTTTCCTATGTTCCTGCCGATATGTACCGTCTCGCGGTGGCTATAGAATATGCTCCGGGTCTATGGGAAGACAAACAGATAGCTGTACGGGTCTCCAAAGAGGGAGAACGGAGAATCCTTCAAGTCGTGGGAATCGAAGAAGAACTTAGTGAGTTGATAGAGGTTAAATGGTGATGAACCTGCAAATTGATTTTTTGCTAAAGAAAGAAGCTGGATTGCCGATACAAGGCAAAAGAGCTGTAAGATTGCCAGTTAATGGCGAGAGAAAGGGACGTTGACTTATGGCGAGGAAAAAAATCCGTAGAATATTATCGGGCGGTGCGATATTAGTATGTGTCGTTCTGTTCTGCATTCTGGATATTAGCGTCCAGGCGTTCGAAGCAGTAAAAATAACTCATACTATCTCTGGTTCAGCAGGAGTCGATGGGGTGACGATGAAAGGTCTGCCGGGCCCGCCTGTTGTGACCGATCAGAGCGGTTATTACAGTGTGACTGTTGACTATGGCTGGAAAGGCGCCGTTACACCGGAAAAAGCTGGATGGACGTTCACGCCTGCCAGTAAACCCTATCCTGAAGTGACTGGCGATATGGGTAATGAGGACTATATTCCTACACCTATTACCTATACTATTTCCGGCAAGGTTGATATGGAGGGTGTGGAAATGGACGGTCTGCCGGACAGTCCCATCACCGGCAGCGACGGCACTTACAGTGCTACGGTGGGATATGGTTGGCAGGGTGTAATTACGCCGATAAAAGAAGGTTACACTTTCAAGCCTATTAATAAAGAATACCCTCCCGTTAAAAGTAATCTGACTCAGAACTTTACTTCGGAAATAAAGACTTTATTAATTTCAGGTTCGGTCGGGCAAGCGGGTGTAACGATGAAAGGTCTGCCGGATGATCCCGTTACCGGGCAAAATGGTGTTTATAGTGTAAAAGTTAAGTATGGCTGGAGCGGTACGGTTACGCCGACCAAAGAAGGTTACGAGTTCAATCCGATTGATCAGCAATATACTGATGTTATCGATAGTCAGCCTATTCAGGATTATACCGCGACAATGTTGACCTATACAATTTCCGGCACAGCCGGTATGGCGGGTGTCCAAATGAAGGGTCTGCCGGGTGATCCTATTACAGACGAGAACGGCTATTATTCTGCCATTGTTGACTATGGATTCAGTAAAACAGTTGAACCGACTTTGGGCGGTTACACCTTTACGCCGGCCAGCAAGATTTACACTAAAGTTAATAGCGATCGAATGAACGATAGTTACACAGCGGCAATGATTACTTTAACAATCTCCGGTACGACGAGAATGGAGGGTGTGGTAATGAACGGCCTGCCGGATAATCCTGTTACCGGCAAGGATGGCAGTTACAGTGTTACTGTCGATTATGGGTGGAGCGATACGGTTACTCCGATGAAAGAAGGCTACAAATTCACACCCGAAAGCAAACCGTATGTTGCTGTTACCAAAGACATGACGAATCAGAGCTATACTGCGTCACCGATTACTTTTACTATTTCCGGTTCTACCACAGTGCCGGGCGTAACAATAAAAGGGTTGCCGGGTAGAACTATTGTCAGCAGTCAGGGGGGGGCCTACAGTGCTTCCGTTAGTTATGGCTGGAACGGTATAGTTACTCCGACAAAAAATGGCTACGACTTTGACCCGCCTAATGTTCAATACGACAACGTTTTAGGTGACCAAACTAATCAGAGCTATTCGCCAACATTACAGAAGCGTATTATTTCCGGACAAATATTCTCTCAAAAGAGACAGCCCGTTGCTGATGTGTATTTAATGGCGGAAGGTGCTGGTTCTGCAACGACTAACGCTGCCGGCGAGTATGAATTGTCGGTCGATCATGGCTGGCTTGGCAAGATCACGCCGACAAAGGAAGGCTATACTTTTAATCCGACAACCAAACCATACTCTTCTGTTAGGAGCGATCAGACGCGACAGAACTTCTCTGCGATCGTACGAATGTTTACCATCACAGATTCGGTTATTATTGGCAACGCACCTATTCCAGGTGTTACGATTACGGCAAGTAATGCCGAAGGCACGGTTGGTACGACTATTACCGATGCCAAGGGCAAGTTCAGTGTCTCAGTTCCCTTTGGCTGGAGTGGCGAGATTACCCCGACAAAAGCAGGCCTTATGTTCAATCCACCCAGCCAGAGCTACACGAACGTCACCGGGAATTATAAGAACGG
>CBDVBU010000044.1:0-14728 GCA_965372295.1 uncultured Phycisphaerae bacterium | reverse complement strand
CGTCATACCCAACAGCCCTATTCCCGGCTCAACAGGTTTGGCCAGAAATCGCTGAGTGACTTCAAGGATGGTTTCGCGATAATCCATTGTCTTGTCCCTCATAATTCTTGCCACCGGGGCAAGAAGATAAAGTTCGTTTTTATATAATAGCCACCTACATTCTTATTGAGAGCCGCTTAGAAAATAACCAACCGCCACCAGGGCATTGGTGCTTAGAACCGTTATAACGTTCGCTTTCAGGGCGGGGATTAATTCCTGGATATTGTCGTAGTGTTTGAATGTCACGCTGATCGCCTTCAAGGCAAAAGGTATTGAAACAAGGCCAATGAGAGTTAATGGCGGCATTAATTTGAATACTACTCCGCCAATAATGCAGATGTAGGTCATAGCCATCAACCCGGCATATAACCGGCTTGCATTTCTCGGCCCCAGGGCAATTACAAGGTTATACCTACCGCCTTTTTTGTCCGCTTCAACGTCGGGGAACTCGTTAAGCAGAAGCAAATTCACAGTTAAGAAGCCCGGCGCCAGAGAGACAACAAAAGCTTCGAGACTGTATCTGCCGGTTTGAACGAAATACGTCCCCAAAACCGGCAACATTCCCAATCCGAGGCCTGCCCAGAATTCTCCCGCCAGCCATTTTACTAAATGAGATGTGTAAAAGTAAATCACCGGGCCGCCGAGAATTATCAAAGGTAGAAGCTGCCAGCCGGAAATACAGGTCAGGTAAATACCGATCACTAAGGCCGCTATCAAACAACACACGCCAAATATGTAAACGCCCTTCGGCCTGAGAAGTCCGTGCGGCAGAACTCCGCTGCCTCCGGAAAAAGGCGTTCGAGTAGTTTCCAAATCTATGCCGCTTTTGTAATCAAAATAATCGTTAAGCACGTTGACACTCGTATGAGCCAGCAGCAGACCGAGTAACGTCAGGACGAATTTAAGTAAGTCAAAACAGCCTTCGTGCCACGATATCGCCGTACCAAGCAGCACCAGAGTCACCGAGAGCAGAAGAAACTGGGGCCGTGTCTCTAATAACCAGACTTTAAGCTTCATTCATAACTCCTATAGACCTCTAATTTAATTGTATTATCCAAATTGTCGGAGTACTGTCACGATTTTTTTCCGCTGGGCGATTGCCGGAATTCGTAGTAATTTATTTTTCACTATAGTTAAGTTCAACTTGCCTGTTTCCATCGACGACTTTGAAGGTTATAATACAAAACGAAATTAAATGAGACACAATATTACAAGAGCCGTTGCCAATAGAAACCTGTACAAGTACATATTTTTATGGAGGATTAAATAATGTTCTATTTTAGCACCCCTTCAAAAGAAAGTTCGAGCAAGTTGGCAAACAATTATGTCAGAGCAATTAACGTTTTCATTCTTGTAATGACCGCCCTACTGTGTATAAGCCCGGCCAAAGCCGCAGCTTCCTCGAACAGCGATTCAGTCAAGCCGCTCAATCGATTTCCCCGTATGGTACAGGAATATTTCGTTAAGTCCGTGCGTCGCATCGAGAACCGAGCGAATGAGCGACGAGCCGGCCTTAAAACAAAGGCCGACGCCGAAGCGTACGTACGTGACGTTCGCGAAAAAATCCAGCAGAGCTTCGGGCCCTGGCCGGAAAAGACGCCGCTCGAACCGCGCATCACCGGCGTCGTCGAGCGGGATGCGTACAAGATAGAGAACATAATCTTCGAGAGCCGTCCCGGCTTTCTTGTCACCGCCAATCTGTATATCCCGAAGGGCCGACCGTTTCCACTGCCCGGTGTTATCGGAACGTGCGGCCACTCGGCAACTGGAAAAATGATAAATATATACCAATCTTTCGCCCAGGGACTCGCCCGGCAGGGCTATGTCGTCCTGATCTTTGATCCCATCGGACAGGGCGAACGACTCCAGTACCCGGATGAGAACCTGAAATCGAAAATCGGCGTCGGCGTCCGCGAGCATTTATACGCCGGCAACCAGCAGTTCCTGGTCGGCGAGTTTTTCGGCTCATGGCGAGCCTGGGACGGCATACGCGCCCTGGACTACCTGCTGAGCCGGGACGAGGTCGATCCGAAGCATATCGGCGTCACCGGCAACTCGGGCGGCGGCACAATGACAACCTGGCTGTGCGGCGTCGAACCTCGCTGGACGATGGCGGCGCCGAGCTGCTTTGTCACAACTTTCCGCCGGAACATGGAGAACGAGCTTCCCGCCGACACCGAGCAGTGCCCGCCCAATGCGTTAGCGCTCGGATTGGACCACAGCGATTTTCTCGCCGCCATGGCGCCGAAACCGGTTATCATTCTCGCCAAGGAGAAAGACTACTTCGACGCCCGCGGCGCCGAAGAGGCATATCAGCGGCTTCGTCATCTGTATGGACTTTTGGACGCCGAAGACAACATCGAGCTTTTCATCGGCCCGGGCTATCACGGCTATTCCCAGGATAACCGCGAGGCTATGTATCGCCTGTTCAATCGTGTCACGGGAATTTCCGATGCACAGAGCGAGCCGGAACTGGTAATCGAAAAAGACGAAACGCTCTACTGCACGCCGAGTGGGCAGGTCTGCGAATTGAATTCGCGCCCGGTCTATTCATTTACAAAAGAGCTGTCCCGGCAATTAGCAACACAGCGGCGAAAAAATATTCCCAAACCAATGCTCAAGCGGCGTATCGCAAAGGTGCTGGGATTCCGAGGACCGGCAGCTTTTCAGTCCCAGGAGCCTCCCGAATACCGCATCCTCCGCAACTGGCGTTCGCGCCGATTCCCGAAGCCGAACTGGACGACCTACCTTGTCGAGACCGAGCCGGGGATTCTCGCCGTAGTGTATCGTCTTTCCGACGAGCGGCTGTACTCCCGGCCGCCCAAAGGCCAGAAGCGGGCCATCCTGTACATTTCGCACCAATCCAGCGACGCCGAACTGCGCTCCGAACCACTTATCAAAGAGCTAATCGCCGCCGAGCCTAATGCCGCCTTCTACACGTGCGATGTGCGGGGCATAGGTGAATCCCAGCCGGATACGTGCAATGAGAATTCGTATCTCGGCGCCTACGGCAGCGATTACTTCTACGCAATCCATTCCATCATGCTCGGCAAACCTTATCCGGGCCAAAGGACCCGCGACATTCTCCGCGTTCTCAGATGGCTGCAAGCCCAGGGCCATGAGGAAATCCACTTAGTCGCCAAAGGTTGGGGCACTATCCCAGCCACGTTTGCCGCCGTCCTATCGGACCAGGTCAAGCAGATTACGCTGAAAAACGCCCTGACCTCATATTCCGACATCGCAGAGTCGGAGACTTATTCATGGCCGCTCTCAGCCCTCGTGCCGAACATCCTACAGTCGTTCGACCTCCCCGACTGCTATAAATTGTTAAAGAACAAGAACTTAAAACAAATAGACCCCCAAGGCCCGAATGGCCCATAGGAATCATGAAATTGGCTTTGAATTGGCTTTGTTTTTTCGCCACCACAAGCTGCCAAAAAATAACATAAACCATTGTCAATACTGCCTTACCGCTATCCTTCGTGTCTCGTCTCCCTGCTATCCCGATCACACAAACTCAACAAAAAAACGGGAATCTCCAGCGGGATTTGCCCGAAAAATACAATGTCCCCTTTTTCTCCTGGGCATATTTCGTGCACAGATCAATCCGTTACTCCAACCTTAGAAAAGCCTTCTTCCATTCTTTGTTCAACTCATCCAGCGACTTGCCGTAGATACCCTGAAGATCCTCTACATTCTGCTGTTGCACGGATTTGTCGCTGGAGTTTCTGAGAGTCCTGTAGGCTTTGAGGAACTTGTCTTTGCCGTATGCATCGATGAGGAACTTGACAAAAGAAGCTGCCTCGGGATAAGCGACGGGCGGGTTGCTTTCTCCCGAACCGATCTCGGTATAAGTCAGCAGTTCTTCAAGCCCAATCAACTCGCCTTTGCCGTTCAACTCCCTAACACGCTCGTAGATGGAAGACTTTCCGCCGCGCATGGCATTCAAAGCGCGCGACCCCAATCGTTCCGACATATAGGTGGCGAAACCTTCGTTAAACAAGGCGGGCGGCGCCCCATACGATCGCATCAGGACATGAGTCGTCTCGTGATAAGGATCGAGCTTCTGCTCCTCGTTATATATCTCGACAACCGTGTTGCCGACTGCCCAGCCGGCGCCGGTGTGGCCGGTGTGGGAGTATTTCGTCGCGGCATCGGCAAAAAGGATCATGCGAATTCGCACATCGGAATCCTTGCCCAAGAACCGGCATATTTCGCGGAATCCTCGGTCCCTCTGTTCGGCGATCTTGTCAATGTCCTTTTCCGCCGTGGAGCCCTTGAAGCAGAAAATATCAAAGTGTTCTGTAATGCGTTTTTGCATCTTTGGCAGCAGGCGCGTTTGCCAGTCACCTCTATCATGCTCACCGCGCTTCATGATACGTATCTTCCACCGACCGTCTTCCATAACAAAATATATCCTCCACGGCTGACCTGCATGCGTGGCATTCAAGATGGCAGACTCGCCCACTCTCATACTTGTAACAGACCCAGGACGCAGATTCAGAAATAATGTCTTCATCGGATTCTCATCGGAACCCCATTCCTTCGTGAATTTTTTAAGATCATTCTCAAGCTTGCGCGACCGCCGTAAGGCGTTTGCCAGGAGTCCCCAGGCAGTCTCATACTTTCCGTCTCTTATTGAATTTTGCCATTGCTCAAAGGCCTTTCGGACGGCTTGCTCCTGAACTCCTGGATCAAGCGGAACCTTCTTTCTCGCAGTCGCAGCTATGCGTTCGAACGAGTCTATGCGCCATTTGCCGGTGACTTTGACGAAATTGACCATCCAGCGTTCGTCGTTCAGGGCCGTAGTGAGCGCAAGAATGCCTCCTCTCCTGCCGGCGGAGTCCGGCTCCAGGGCCAGGACTTCCATTCTGCTCAAGGGGAACGACATCCAGTAAGGCGTCTCCATGGATCTCTGGAAAGTTCTGAATTTACCATGCAACTCAGCATCTCTTAGATCCTGAGAGAAGAACTGCCAGGCAGCTTCATAGTCCTTGTTCCTAACGCAGTTCTGAAATTGCCGCAAAGCCTCGATAATAGCGGCCCTCTGGCCTTCAGAAGCCGGCTCCGATTCGCTCTCATCGGCCCCGGCGTGCTCTAAGTCACCGGCAAAGTATGCGACCTCTTTGAAATAGTGCTTTGCCTGAGGTCTGTTGGCACCCGTCACAGGTCCGGCGGCATAAAACCGCAATCGAATCCGGAGACCTTCTGTAATGGGACCACTAATCTTGTAGGCATTGCGAATCCATTGCGTTCTGCCGCCCGCAATAACATGAGGAAATTGAGTTTGCCAATTTCCGGTAGATGACTCCGTTCGTATGTCAATATCACACGCCATGTCTTTGCTGGAAGTATTGCGGATCCTGGCGCTGACTACGTTTCTGCCGCGGCGGATGGGCTCGGTTTTGATCTCTATGACTTCAAGGTTGCTCTTATCCTGGGCTCCAGCTTGGGTTGCGATTAAACCAGATGAGCAGACGACAAGCAGAATGATTGTTGTAGCTTTGAGTGTTTTCATAATAGTTTTTCCTTTCACAAGGTAAGTGAAACAGACTTTAGTTTGAGATTCGTGAATTCCAGTGCCGCCGAAAGTCAATCAGTCTTCGTTCCGACCCGGCAGCGTATTTCAACGATGTAAGTATCCTCTGTGTCGGTAGGCCTCAACCATGGTGAGAATCTGATGTTGCGATACTTGTCGTCGGGCCAGCCGTTAAGGCCTCCCTCCGCGTGACCTACGCCACACCGGCACGCCTCGTCCGCTCTCAGCCGTATGGCGGTATTGGTGCCGCTGCGAAAGCCCTCTTCGGTAATGAACGTTACATCCAGCGAGAATGATACCTCGCCGGCAGCATCGACAGATTCACTGTGAAGGCGCACGACTGCGGTTTTGAGGTCGGGTGCACTCGTGATGTCAATCGTAACCTCTTCGCCGTCGAGCATAACTTCGCCTGCACCATTGGCCGGCCCAATCATTGGCAGCTCAAAAAACTCCGCGGGTTTTTCCGGAGCTTCATAGTCGAATATGAGCAGGTCGTAGTCCCCGTCTTTATGGCAGACCTTCATCTGAATCGGCAAAAGTGAGTTCCTGCCCACCGTAATGACGATACCTTCCATCCAGTCGCTTTCTGATGGGCGCGGGTCAAATGTGTATATCAGGAAGTCATCGCCCACGCGGGCAGGGGTTTGTTCATTGAACTGCTGGTTCTTGTCTGACAGTAGACCAATGCTGAACAACTCAAGAAACGTCTGTCCATCGGGGAACACGGACGGTCCCCTGTCAGTCAGCATGCCATGCGTATTGAACCTTTGTGATATCCCCCCGTCATCATAAGTCGCGTCGCCGTTGTCGCCACAAAGTACAGTCTTGCCGTGAGCGTGCCAACCCTCAAATTGCCTGAAGAAGTCGTTGCCCCGACTCTTGAAGTAGTACATATGTACATAGTCAACATCACCTATGTGCGTGACTACGTTACCCCAGACCACACCTGCCACATCCGGGCCATCTATAAGACTCGCACCTAATACCACTGCAATAAAGATCGCCGCAGCGGCGACAAATTTCGTGATTCGGCCCATGTTCATGGCCGCCAATGCCGGTTTCGACTTAATGGACTTGCCGTATTCACTCACAGCATCTTTGAGCGTGCGCTCGTCCATTTCCGAGCTGATCCTCGTGCACGACTTGTTCATCGCACAGAACTTCTCGACCAACTTCTCGATTTTTCGTGGTACTTTCATTTCTATTTCTCAGAATTCAGCTTCGACTTTAATTTCTGCAATCCGTACCTGTACCGGCTTTGAACAGTGTGGATCGACATCTTCAGGGACCGGGCAATTTCCCTGAAAGTCAGCCCGCTGTGTAGGTGCAGGAGTATTACCTCCCGCTGCTCGTACGGCAGTTGCGCCAGGGCATCATCGACTCGGTGAAAAGCTTCGACCGACATTGCCAACTCATCCGGCCGGCTCAAATGCCGGCGGACGACGTCGGCTTCGACCTGCCCGTTGACACGTAGGCTTTCGATGCGCTTCAATTTGCCAACTCGATTGGCGACACAGGTCGAGAGGTAGCTCTTCAGGCTCCCTCGCAGTTCAAGTCTCGCAGCCGTCTGCGCGAAGGAGACGAAAACATCATGCACGGCATCCTCGCCAAGGCTGACATCATTTGAAAGAGAAACAGCCAACGCCAACAAATTGTTCTTGTACTTCTCATAGATACGACATAAGGCATCCTTGCTCCCGTGCCTATATCGCCAGACAAGCAACCTGTCTTCTACCATTGAAGGCCTTTTACACTAGTTTCGAAACCAACGATCGTCACTACTATGAGTACCGAGACGCTCGATTTAGTCTAATCGCAACTGTCTTTTTTGCTAGATCGCCCCGTCATGAAGATCAGGGGACATCCATGAGCAAGTGTTCGTCAAGTCTGCCCTGGGCTTGTCGAAGGAACATTAGTGGGATTTCTTCACGGGAATTCCAAATATCTTTCCTATCTGTGGGGAGTTGATTTCACAGCGGTGGCATTTCGTAGCCTTTTCTGTATTGTTTGGTTAGGTAGGTGTTGGCTTCGGTATCGTCGATGAAGCGTTCCAGCCCGGCGTCGAATTTCAGCCGGTGGCCTACTCGCATTGCGATATTTGCCATGTGGCAAAGCGTTGCCGAGCGGTGGCCGACCTCGACGTCGGCGTTCAGGTCGCTCGCCTTGCGGCTGCGGACGGCCTTGATGAAATTCTCGGCATGAGCGTAGCTGCCGCGTTGGCCGCTCGGGCCTTCTTTGCCGTTCTTGAATGTGACCTGCCAGCCTTTTCTTCCGATGGACATTGTTCCTTCGTCGCCGTAGAAGATATCGCCGTTATCGTGGCCTTCGAGGTAATAAGGCGTCCATAATCGCATCTCGTACATCAGGTACACATCGTCATACTCGAACGTGGCGACCTGTGTGTCGGGTGTTTCGTGGTCATCGTCGTAGAACAACTGCGTACCGCTGCACGAGACGGCGTTCGGCAATTCCACGCCGAGTCCCCAGCGGGCAATGTCGATCTGGTGGATGCCATCGTTGCCGGTATCGCCCGTGCCGTAGTCCCAGAACCAGTGCCAGTTGTAGTGATACCTGTTCTTATTGAAAGGCCGTTTCGGAGCCGGGCCGAGCCAGAGGTCGTAATTGACGCCGGGCGGCGTTTCGCTGTCGGGCACACGGCCGATGGAACCTCGCAGTTGGCAATCGATTGCCTTGGCCATGCGGATTTTGCCGAGCTTGCCTGATTTGAGGTATTCGATTCCTTCCCTGATTCCGTTGCTGCTTCGGGTTTGCGTGCCGTGCTGGACCATCTTGCCGTGCTTGCTAGCCAGGTTCACCAGCAGGCGACCTTCGTCGATGGTGTGGCTGAGCGGCTTTTCCACGTACACATCCTTGCCGGCAACGACCGAGGCCGCGGCCATCGGCACATGCCAATGGTCGGGCGTGGCAATGGCGACGATATCGATGGATTTGTCTTCGAGCATCCGGCGATAATCACCGTAACCGGTGACTGTTTGGTTACGGTCATTGAATTGTTTTACCCGCTTATCCAGGACCTCGCTATCGACGTCGCAAATCGCGACGAGACGCACGCCTTTAAGGTCGTTAAATTCGTTAGCGAGTCCGTCGCCGCGACCGCGAATGCCTGCTACGCCAACGCGAAGGTCATCGTTGGCGCCCCGTGTTTTGGAGAACGGTATCGCCAGAGCGGCACCGACCGCCGCGGTACTTTTTACAAAATCTCTGCGTGTAAGGTTATTCATTGTCAATCTCCTTTTTCATAATATGCCTTTCCTGCTGACAGCCACGCAAAGAATACCACGAATCCGCAGACAAATCATCTACAAATTTCGTTCGATAAGCCCGAACAAAATCCGAAAACCGACAGTATCCTAAAAAATTCGGAAAATTGTGTTGCAATCCGTACGCAGCGACGTTATATTGCGATAGTTGTATTGAAATGATCGTTATACGTGAGCGCTGAAATAGCAGAAACGGCGTTAGCTAATATTGGCATCCTGGCTTATTATTAGCGTCATTTCTTTTATTCTGCAAAACTTTTGTTGGAAATAGTACGCCATCTGAACTGAGAGCGGCATATATTCCAGGAAATATGGTATGTACCGGCTTTTTCTTTATGGGAAAATGTGCCCTGGTGCGAACAAATAAGTGAATAAGGAGAACAGAATGAACATTTATGTAGGAAATCTGTCCCATGATGTAACGGACGAAGACTTGCGCCAGGAGTTTGAAACATTCGGGCAGGTTGAATCGGCTACGGTGATTAAGGACAAGTTCAGCGGTGAATCGAGAGGATTCGGATTTGTGGAAATGCCCTCAAAGGAAGAGGCTGCGGCAGCAATAAGCGGTCTGGAGGAACGGGAATTGAAGGGCAGAAAGATTAACGTAAACGAAGCCAAGCCCAGGCCGGCCGGCCGTGGAGGCGGCGGACGAGGCGATTCCAGACGCGGTGGACGCGGTGGCGGCGGCGGTGGCGGATATGGCGGCGGTGGCGGACGTGGCGGCAGTGGTGGTGGTGGCGGTGGCGGCAGACGACGCTACTAATAACTCGCCCGGCCATTCATTGTCGCTCAGGTACTTTGTGACAAGACAAAGTTTTCGTATTCGACGACGATAAGACGGTGTATCTGCTATTTTTGCAGGTTCTTCGTGAAACGCAGGTGGCTTCCCGGCATAGGTTCGTCATGTGACGAGACGGTAAGATATGCCAATAGGATGATAAGAACGGGAACCAGCAGCCAGCTTATCCAATGTCGCATACCGGGTCTCCAGAATTGATCGGAGGCGGCGATCTGTACTTCGGATTGGGATATTGGTTTCCCTGATAATCCCAGCATTATCAGGGAACAAATCCCGCCGGTAATCCAGAATGTCACATGTACGAAGAATACTCCTTTTCCGGCCATGGCCGGGAGGGCCTGCGTGAAGGCTCCGGCAACGGCAATCCAGAGAATAACAAGGAACAATAACTGGCCTCGTCCGAACTCGCTGGAGGGTGCCAACAACAAATCCTGGCGGTGACGCCGGATGATTGCTGCTAATATCATTGCCGAAAGTATAAGCCCGATAATTAAAAACCACCATTCCGCCCGGATTCCGAAGAAGTGTTCCGGGATATGTTTGCCCTTTGCCCAGTTCAGGACGTTTTTATGTAAGTTGGCCCACATCATGACCAGCAGCAGAAAAATCAGTCCAACGGTATTGAGGTTCCTGCCGCTCTGATCTTCCGCCGGCGGGATCAGCTTTGGCCGTACCCGTCGAAGGAAAGCCAGGCCAACTCCTATGCCCATAATCAATCCGAAAAGCTGCTCCATCCATTTCCAGTAGTCCAGGCCCTGCAGCGCTTCGAAGCGACCGATCGGCCCCCACTGGGCGCGACCGAGCATCTGCACAAAGTCCCCCACGGCAAAACCTATCCCGCCTGCAAGGAAGCCGCAAAGTGCTACCAGTACGGCGGCTCGATTGTGCCGACGGACGAGATACAGCAACAGCGCAATGAATAAGCCTACACAACCCGACCAATTGTCGCTGCGAGGCGGTGTCATGTGCAATCCCAGCAGGCAGGTCAGGATTATGTACCCGGCCCACCAGCCGCCGGCCAGCAGCATGATAAAAAAGCAGGCAGGTCGACTGCGAGGGACAATAGCTGCATACACGCCAGCTATAAGCAAAGCAGATGACGCCGCGAACCAGTCGGTATCATGCAAATACCAGGTCTCCGCAAGCCACTCGGTCAAGCCGCTCAAGTCCATAGCAAACCATCCGAGCCACAACGCCACCAGAGGTCCGGCGAAACTCTCCAGATATGAACGGGACTGGGTTACGCTCAGCGCAAGTATGGCCGAACCAATCCCGGCCCATAATCCTCCAATCAGGAACAGACAGCCGTAACCATAAGCGACGTCCGGCAGTGAAGAGCTTGCCGTGTAGCCGATTATCCGCCCATAGCTCATCTGCCCGCCGAATGCCCACCCGATAGCGCCACACATTGCCATAATTGTCGAGCGATGCCACCAGTCCCGCCTGCCGGAGGCCAGACAGATTGAAAGGCCCAACAGCGCGCCCGGAACCATCGCGCCGGCCTCATGACCGTAGTCGCCGCGAAAACCCCACCCGACCGACATGGCCAGACCTGACAATACAATGCCGATTAACACCGAATTAGATTTGCCTGTTTTCGTATCCAACTGCGTCAGTGTCACTTTTTCGTTTGAATCGGTTTTTCGCCGTATGGCTTCGGGACGAACATATCGTCTTTTGTCAATCCGCATTGCTGAGCCACATCGAGCGAGTATTCCAGGCGCCCCAGTTCTCTGCCGCCGTTATTGGTCCCGAAGGCAAACTTCGCCCCGGCCTGTTTTGCCAGCTTGACGAATTTCACGCTGGGAATGCGATACCTGGCGTTGATTTCAATCGCCACACCATTCTTGACGGCGGCCTGAGCAACCTTCAGCATCCGCTGCCGTGTCCAAAGCTCGTCGTATCGCTTGGCGATCACGGCCGGCAGGAACGTCGGATTGACGAAAATGTCGATAGGCTCGTTCTCCATTATCGTCACGATCTTGCCGACGTACATATCCATGAATTCCTGCTCGTCGTCGATGTGTACTTCGTTTGCCATCCACAACCGGGTCCGCCGGCCCTGCTTGTCGTGGAAGGTCAAGACATCGGAAAAAACGTAATCAAACTTTGCGATCAACTCGGGCGAGAACATATTGACCCACTCGCGTCCCTCGGCCTGCATTGCCTTGAAAACGGGCCGGCCTTCCAGCCTATCAAACGACCGCTTCAACTGCTCGTCGTTGGTCACGGGAAATCCCAGGCCGCAGTTTTCCGCGATGCCATAAGTGATGCCGGCAACTCTGGATTTCTCCAGCGCCTGTTCAAGAGTCAGCCCCCCTTTCAGGTGCACGTGGTAATCGACCAGCGGCAGGTCTGTGGCATGAAAAGCTGAAATTCGCTTCTGGTACTCGATCTGTTCAATTGAACGAGAATCCTTGCCCCGCCGGCCGGCCGTCAGCGGCTTGACGCGAATATTTTTGAAATATACAACGCTGTCCTCGCCAAAGCCCTGCAGGGCGAACGTGCCGTGTGACAGCTTCTTGCCCGTACTTGCTCCTGCCCGCACGGGATCATCAAACTCGATGTAATCGACCAGCAGCCTGCCGTCGATGCTAATCCGAATCCGCCAGCCTTCGACGATGATATGAACCGCGAACCATACCTCGTCTCTGACGCACGAAGCGAACACATCACGGACTCCGTAAAGGCTGCCCGTCTTTCGCAACTCCCGATAGCCCTTTGTTCCGGGATAGGTATTGTTTATCTGAACTTCGTAACCTTTTGCCGGGAAACCCGTCTGCTGGTATTCGGTGTGAAAATAAATCCCCGAATTGGCCTTCGGCATCGTTTTGACGTCCACCTTCAGCTCGAAATTCATAAAATCATAGCCCTCGATGGGACCGGCGTAAAACAGGTGGCTCCTCGGCCCATCGGCCACGATCATGCCGTCTCGAACGCTGAAGGTCCCGCTTTTACCGCCGGCCTTCCATCCGGCCAGAGTCTTGCCGTCGAAAAGCGAGACCCATTCGGCGCCTACCGTCCCCGCCGCTATAGCCGGGCTTGAGTAAGCTACAGTGAGCACTAAGCAGAAACTTAACAATTCAAATGTTGATTTCTTCATATCCCGATTCCTAAATATAAGCGACTGTGCTTCACACCATATCCTAAATTTATGTCCTGTTAATTTGCTCCCCCTTTGAAGCGTACTTTATCGCCGGCAAAGCAGCTTGTCAAATCCTTTACATACAACAATTTATAAGCATCTAAATTTTTACTTGACAGACAGATAGCCAATCTTGTATAAATGATGATGGAAGGTTTTGGGTGTTTTCGGTCTTGGTGCCGTACTTCCATAGGCTTTGTCAGCCGCTTTAGTACATGGCTAAAGTGTAATCATTCAAACTCTTTTATAAGGAGGACTATTATGTGCAAGAAATTGATTCTTTTGGTTTCTGTTGTTTTGGTGCTGGATATGCTACTAATAAGCGGAGCCGGCGCCGCCGACCCTGATCTTATTGGGTGGTGGAAATTGGATGAAGGCTCCGGGGATACCGTTGCCGATCTGTCCGCATCCGGCAATGACGGGACCATCAACAACGCCGGTGGCGGCGGCCTGGGCGATGGCGGATCGGCCTGGTTCGATGACCCGGAACGTGGCATGGTAATAAGCTTCGATGGGGAAGATAGCGGCGCAGTTGTTGTCACTGACCTGATTATTCCGGCGATGACCATGGAAAACGAATTTACATGGGCATTCTGGGCCAAGCAACACTCCGCGCAAGCGACGAACAATGATACGATCCTGGGCAATCGCTACGGGGGCACAACATCACCGCTTCAGTTCATCAAATTCACGCCGACAAGGTTCGAGTTCTACAACGAGGACGGCAGCTACTCGGAAGGTATAAATTATGATGCTGTCCCGGGTGACGTATGGGTCCATCATGCAGTCGTCAAGGATGGAACGTCTCTGACCTATTATCGCAATGGCGAAGAGACGTTAACCAACACGATCACAAAGACCATCGATGAGAATACCTTTTACATGGGCGGCGACGTCACCTCGGAACATTGGCAAGGCTACTTGAGCGACGTGCGCCTCTATACAAAAGCGCTATCGGCAGGAGAGGTTCTGGGCGTTATGGAGGGGGTAGGCGGATTATGGCCATTTGCATCGAGGCCGGCCCCGGCAGATGGTGCTCTGTATTCGGACACATGGGCGAGCATTTCGTGGAAGCCGGGAGGTTATGCGGTTTCACACGATGTGTATATGGGCGACAATTTCGATGATGTGAACGACGGCACCGGCGATACATTCCGAGGCAACCAGAGCTTGACATATTTTGTCGCCGGTTTCCCGGGATATTCTTATCCCGATGGGCTTGTTCCGGGGACTACCTACTACTGGCGAATTGATGAGGTCAATGAAGCCGACCCCAACAGCCCCTGGAAGGGCGACGTCTGGAGCTTCTCGATTCCACCCAAAACTGCGTATTTCCCCGATCCGGCTGACGGAGCCGAATTTGTCGGCTTGAATATGCAGCTTAACTGGACGGCAGGTTTCGGCGCAAAATTGCACTATATATTCTTCGGCGAAGATTTCGACGAAGTGAGCAACGCTACAATGGGTGTTCCTAACGGTACTGCGAATTACAATCCCGGCCCGCTTAATCTGGCCAAGACTTATTATTGGCGTGTCGATGAGTACGATGGCGACGCTACGCATAAAGGCGAAGTCTGGAGTTTCACTACCGAGGGCGCCGTCAGCGGCCCGAATCCGGCCAATAGCGCCGTGGACGTAAAGCCGTCAGTGATTCTTAGCTGGGATGCGGGAGCCGTCGCCGCTTCGCACGAGGTGTATTTCGGCACAGACGCGGATGCCGTCAAGAATGCCACGACAGCCTCGCCCGAGTACAAGGGGCCAAAGGCCCTTGGCGAGGAAAGCTATGACCCCGGCAAGCTTACATTGAACACCGCGTACTACTGGCGGATCGATGAGGTTAACGGCGCCAGTACCGACAGTCCATGGGCAGGCAACGTCTGGAGCTTTACGACTGGCGATTTCTTTGTTATAGACGATTTCGAGAT